>CABWZX010000014.1 GCA_902510025.1 uncultured Pelagibacteraceae bacterium
AAGAAACTTGTTAAAGGACTAATAATTGTGCTTATAAACCATGCGGAAAATCCAGCTGTACTAAAATTATCTTGATCTTTTTTTTGTGCGTCTTGCCTATTATCTGATGTGTCTTCGGGTATAAAAAGTAAACCAATATTAAATAAAAGAATAATAAGACAAATGAAAATGAAAGTTAGTTGCCAATAATTCGAAAAACCTGACACTTCTAAATAATCAGCTACAAATAGTGTTAGCATTCCTCCAATTTTGTAACCTGTCCACCATCCAACCACAGCAATCGATGCACCCGCTGCCATTGAAGCTTTTTCGTTTGCACCAATTTGTTCAATTCTAAGGGCATCAATAGTTATATCTTGCGATGCTGATGAAATTGCAATTAATAGACCTATGAAAATAATTACTTCAAGATTATTTATTGGGTTGAGGACACTCCAAAAAATAAGGCAAAATAAGATTATTACCTGAAGTGATATGATCCAAGATTTTCTGTGACCTATTTTATCAGTAAGAAATGGTATTTTTATCCGATCAATTAAAGGAGCCCATAGAAAGTTAATTGCATAGACGCTAAAAATTAAACCTGCCCAACCGATAGTACTTCTTGATAGTTCATAATCCTTAAGCCACAGAGAAAGTGCGCTTCCAATTATTACCCAAGGAAAACCACTGATGGCCCCTAAGAGTAAAATACGTAACATTCTATTGTCAAAATAAATTGACAAGCCAACGTTTTCTTTTGTCATAATATATTAAACGATATTACTTTTGCTAAATCAAACAATAAGTTGTGATAAAGGATTATTCTATTGGAGCAGGGTTATCGCTAAAACTTCTTAGGTAAAGAATAACATTTGCACGGTCAGATGATTTTTTTAAACCTGCAAATGCCATTTTTGTTCCTTCAATATATTTTTTAGGATTTTTTAGGAACCCATTTAATTCGTCGTATGTCCATGTGCCTTCATATGAAGCTAAAGCATTAGAATATTTAAAATCATCTTTAGAACCTACTTTTGCATTTACAATATTCCAAAGTGCGGGACCTATTTTATTTGCACCGTCTTTTTCAACAACATGACATTGAGAGCATTTCTTAAATACTTTTGCACCTTTGGAGATATCTGCTGCAGCTAAAAGGTCAATAATTGACTCCTCTACTTCAGCAACCGCAACTTCTTCAGCATGAGCTTCGGAAGAGAGAGCAGATGAATCTTCTACTCCTTCTATTTGGTAGTGAGCAATTTCGGGTTTTTCTACTTCATATAGGATTTCACTAAAGTTGGCTAAACCAATAAATACAAGTGCTACGATAAGTATACAGGCGACTATCTTGTTGATCTCAAATGAATCCATAAATGTTTTCTTGACGAAAATTGAATAATATTTAAACAATAACTCAATTTATTCAAGTTTTTATGCGTCTTCTAGTCGCATAATTTTGTGTATGATAACTCAAAAAAACACCGCAATAATTATACCAGCTCGCTTGGCGGCTACTAGGTTACCCAATAAACCTCTAATCAAGATTCATGGTAAACCTATGATTCACCATGTTTGGGAAAGAGCCTGTGAATCTAATTTAGGTAAAGTTGTAGTCGCAACAGACAGCAAGGAGATTGAAAAGGTGATTGAAGATAATGGTGGCACTGCTTGTCTTACTTCAATGGATCATCAATCAGGAACAGACCGTATTTATGAAGCTCTTCAGAAATGTGACAGTGAAAACAAAATTGAATATATAATTAACTTACAGGGAGATCTGCCAAACATCGACACTTCATCTTTAACAACAGTGTTGCAACTATTAGAGAATAAGGAAGTAAATATTGGTACATTAGTAGTTAAAATAAATGATGAGACTGATTTAAGTAAATCACAAATAGTAAAAGCACTATGTATGTTTCAGGAAAATCAAAGAAGCACTAAAGCTCTAGACTTTCAAAGATTGCCTAAAGATATTTCTATTAAAAATCTTTATCATCATATTGGAATTTATTCATATACGAGAGAGTCACTTTCACGATTTGTAAATTTAGATCTGACAAAAAGGGAGAGAGATGAGAAGTTGGAGCAATTGAGAGCTTTAGAAGATAACATGCATATTGAAGCTGGATTAATTGACTTTTTACCCTTAGGAGTTGATACTCCTGAAGATCTAGAAGTTATTAAAGACTTAATGAGGAAATAATGAAAAAAATCACATTCCAAGGAGAGCATGGAGCTTATTCACATCTTGCTTGTACTAAAGCCTTCTCAGATCTTGAGCCTATCCCCTGCAGAACTTTTGAGTCAGCATTAGATAATGTAAGATCGGGTAATAGCGATCTTGCAATGATACCTATTGAAAATTCTGTAGCTGGAAGAGTAGCAGATATTCATTATTTACTTGGAGATTATGATCTAAAAATATATGCAGAACATTTTCAAAAGGTTGAACATCAACTTTTAGCGCAGCCTGGAGTAAGTATAAAAGAAATTAAGAGCGTAAGAAGTCATACAATGGCCATTGGTCAATGCCAAGCAATAATTAAAGAACTAGGACTTCAAACAATTGTTATGGCTGATACGGCTGGATCAGCAAAATACATTAGTGAACAAGAAAATTGTAAAGATGCTGCAATTGCATCTAAACTTGCTGCTGAGACTTATGGTCTTGAAATTGTAAAAGACAATATTCAAGATATGCAACACAATACAACTCGTTTCTTGGTTATGTCGAAAGACTTGCAACAAAAGAAGGAAGAAAATATTAAATATCTTACAAGTTGTATTTTTGAAGTTCGAAGTGTTCCATCTGCTTTATATAAGGCACTAGGTGGATTTGCTACAAATGGAGTAAACATAACAAAGTTAGAGAGTTTTATTGTTGAGGGAGATTTTAATAAGGCTCAGTTTTATATTGATATTGATGGACACGTTGAAGACAAGTCTGTTAAGGGAGCATTGGAAGAGTTAGATTTTTACACAGATAAATTGATAGTACTCGGTGTTTACCCAATGCATGAATATAGGAATCAGTAAAAAAATTTAGTTATGCATCCAATGTACAATTAACTGGTGAGCAATTGCCATGGCAGGTGGTATCCATATTCTTTGAGGACTTTTCCCAACAAACACTCTGTTTAAATCTTCTCTTGAGAGCCAGACAGCATCTTCAAGTTCATCATTGTCAAGGTTAAGTATATCATTTTCTACATTTGCTAAGCATCCTATCATAAGTTGAAAAGGAAAAGGCCAGGGTTGGGTAAACTTATATTCAACATCTATTGCAGTTAGGCCAGATTCTTCGTTTATTTCTCTTTTTACTGCGTCTTCTATTGTTTCACCTGGTTCTAGAAATCCTGCTAAGGCAGAATACATTCTAGGTGGGAATATTTTCTGTCTTCCTAATAAACATTTATCTTCATAAGTTGGAAGCATGATGACTACAGGATCAACTCTTGGGAAAAATTCAGTTTTGCACGAGTTGCATAGTTTTTTGTAACCGGCATCTTTTGTTTCGAGTTTAACACCGCTACATTTAGTGCAGTAAGTATAAGTATTATTCCATGAAATCATTGACTTTGCTTGTGCCAATATTCCAGTACTTTCTGAAGATAGATTTGGAGCTATTGATCTAACATCAATAAACTTTGATTCTTCAATAATATTTTTATTTTCTTTAATTTGCTCAATATTACTTAAATCTACAGCAAAAAATGACTCTCCTTCATTTTGCCCTAGAAATACTAAATATTGAGCTTCATCAAGAAGATTACCTAGTTGATTAAAATTAAATAATTTAATTTCAGAATTTTTTGAATGATCAGAACTAGGATTAATTAGAGGCTTTTCATTATAAAAAATTATATAGTTTGTTTTCTGATCCTGTTTAATCGAATTAATCCAGTTGACATCATTTCTAAGATTTGCAGTTCTATTAAGTGGGTTATTTGTAAAAACTGTTTTATTCATAATTTAATATCTAGAAAATATATATTTCAGCACTTTTTAACAACAGTATGTTACAATAATCTGGGAGATTGAGTAGACAAGTATTTCGCCAACCCGGTCAGATCTGAAAAGAAGCAGCCGTAACGAAAATACTTGGGTTGCTTTAATCTCCCACTTAATTAGACTAGTTTATAATGTCGGATCAAAAGATTTTACCTATAGCTCTTAAATATAGACCTAGTAAATTCAGCGAGTTGATAGGTCAGGACCTAATGGCTAAGACTATTCAGAATGCTATTCAAATGAAAAGAGTGGCTAATGCCTACTTATTGACTGGTGTAAGAGGGGTAGGGAAAACTACTACTGCAAGAATAGTAGCAAAATCATTAAATTGTACTTCTATAGATGAGAACAATGAAGAATTTCAAGAATCATGTGGAGAATGTGAAAACTGTTTAGCAATATCTGAATCCAGAAGTGTAGATGTATTTGAGATGGATGCAGCTTCAAGAACTGGAATATCAGATATTAGAGAATTAATTGAAGGCGTGCAGTATGCACCTGTATCATCAAAATATAAAATTTACATAATTGATGAGGTTCATATGTTATCAACAGCTGCATTTAATGGATTGCTAAAGACTCTGGAAGAGCCTCCAGCTCATGTCAAATTTATTTTTGCTACTACCGAAGTGAGAAAAATACCAATCACAATTCTTTCTAGATGTCAGAGATACGATTTAAAAAGAGTTGAACCTCCTGAACTAATTATTTTTTTAAATGATATTTGTAATAAAGAAGGAGTTAACATTGAAGATGGGGCTTTAAAGATTATTTCTAGAGCAGCAGATGGATCTGTTAGAGATGGATTGTCTATTCTTGATCAATCTATTTCTTATACTCAAGGTAATATTTCTGAAGAAGATATTAAGGAAATGATTGGTCTAAATGATCCAGCAGAAATTCTTGATCTTCTAAGTTTTTTAATTTCTGGAACAACTTTAAAAGCAATTGAAAAAATAAATAACCTTTATGAACATGGAGCTGATCCATCGCTTATTTTAAAAGATCTTATTATGACAACACATCAGGTAGGCATGATTAAGATTGAAGCTGATGAAGGGGTGAAAAGTGTTCTTACAGAAAGTGAGTTTAACTTATTAAAGAATTTGGCAGACAAAGTTGAAGTTTCAACAATCACTATAATTTGGCAGATGTTGAATAAAGGGACAAAAGAACTTTCAGAATCATTCTCGCCAGTTAGCGCCTTAGAAATGCTCATTATACGTATTACTTATTTGAATGAGATTCCAAATCCAAATGAACTAGTTCATGAAATAAACAAATCAATTGAGCAGCCCAAAAGTTCTAGTGGAAACAATGAAAAAGAAGAAATATCAGCTAAACTTGATCCTAAGGTAAAAGAGATACTAGATTTTTTCCCTGGTGCAAAAGTGGAAACTTTAGAAAATTAATTCTAAGTGATAGGAAATAAGTATGAATAATTTTAATAATATGATGAAACAAGCCCAAGAGCTTCAAACTAAAATGACGGAGGCCCAAAAGAAAGTTGAACAACTGGAAGCGGAAGGTAGTTCAGGAGGTGGTTTAATAAAAGTTATTATTGATGGTAAGAATCTTGTAAAGTCTGTGCATATTGATGATAGTTTAATAAACAGTGATGAAAAAGAGATTTTAGAAGATTTAATTGTTGCAGCTTTTAATGATGCAAAAGAAAAAATTCAAAAGAAAATATCTGATGAAATGTCTTCAATAACAGGAGGGATCAAACTTCCACCTGGAATTAAATTACCTTTCTAGTATGCATTCGAAATATACAAACGAAGAAATAGATAAACTTATTCTCTTAATTAGCAAGCTTCCAGGGTTTGGACCCAAATCTGCTGGAAGAGCTGTTTTGCATCTTCTCAAAAGAAAAGATCAGCTAATGGTTCCACTTGCTGAATCTCTACTTACTGCGAGTGAAAAAATAATTACTTGTAATGAGTGTGGGAATATAGATTTAAACTCTCCATGTAATATGTGTTCTGATCAAGGTAGAAATTTTCATCAATTATGTGTAGTTGAAGATGTTGCTGATTTATGGGCATTAGAAAAGGCCGGAGTATTTAATGGATATTATCATGTTTTAGGTGGAAATCTCTCAGCTATTAATGGAATAGGGCCCGATGAACTAAATATTAAGAAGCTAATTGAGAGAGCAAATGATTCATCAATAAAAGAAGTTATTTTGGCATTAAGCGCAACAGTAGATGGACAAACTACAGCACACTACGTTGCAGATTGTTTAGTGGATTCAGATGTAGAAGTTAGTAGGTTAGGTCACGGTGTTCCAGTTGGAGGAGAGTTAGATTATATGGATGAAGGAACAATTGCTGCAGCTATTATATCAAGACAAAAGATATAATTTTTTGCAATTTTTGGGGTAAAAGTCGATTGAAACTTGACGATAATGTGATCTTGGCCTATCTCGTGTATCTATGACAATAAAAAGAATTCTTACTGCGCCAGATCCTTTTTTAAAGCAGATATCTAATCCAGTGGATTCTGTGACTAAAGAAATACAGATCCTAATGGATGATATGTTGGAGACAATGTACGATGCTCCAGGCATTGGTTTGGCAGCAGTGCAAATTGGTGTTCCATTAAGGGTTATTGTAATTGATATTGCATGGAGAAATGAAGATGGAAAAAAAGAACCAATGTATTTTGTCAATCCAGAAATTATTTCAACAGTAGAAACTCTATCTACTTATGAAGAAGGGTGCCTATCAGTTCCTGATCAATATGCAGAAATTGATAGACCAGAAAAATGTAAAGTAAAGTATTTAGATTATGATGGCAATGAACAGATAATGTCAGCAGAAGGAATGCTAGCAACGTGCATTCAACACGAAATGGATCATCTTGAAGGTATTTTGTTTATAGATCATTTATCAAACCTAAAGAAAAATATAATTGTAAAAAAACTCATTAAATCCAAAAAATCTTCAAGCAAAGAACGTATTGTCGCTTAGCACTCATTTTAATTCATGAAAGAACAAAGAATCTTATTTATGGGCACGGCCCAATTTGCATTACCCTCTCTCTCTAAATTACTAGATTTAAATCAAAACATAATAAGCGTTTATTCATCTCCTCCAAAAAAGGCAAATAGGGGCATGGAAATTACTAACTCCCCTATTATTAATTATGCTCAATCAAAAAGTTTGAACTTTAGCTATCCTGATAATTTGAAAGATGAAAATGAAGTCTTAAACATTAAAGAATTAAATCCAGATATTATTATTGTAATTGCCTATGGTTTAATCATTCCAAGAAGTATTTTAGAAATTCCAAAAATAGGTTGTTTTAATCTGCACGGTTCTCTCTTACCAAGATGGCGTGGGGCTGCTCCTATACAAAGAGCAATAATAGAAGGAGATAATAAAACTGGAATAACCTTTATGAAAATGGACGAAGGATTGGATACAGGGGATATAGTTCTATCAAAAGAAATTAATATTGGCAAAAATGATAACTGTCAAAGCTTGGAAGATCAGCTTGCAAATCTTGGTGCAGAAAGTTTTGAAGAATTTCTTGAGTTGATTGAGAAAAAGAGGGATTTTATTCAACAAAATAATGATCTTGCAATTTATGCAAAGAAAATTGAAAAATCTGAAACAAGGCTTGATTGGAATGAATCTGCTGAAAAAATTATTAGAAGAATTAACGCATATAGTCCAAATCCTGGAGCATGGTTCGAATTTAAAGGTAAAAGAATCAAGATTTTAGAAGCCTCGCTAACTAATCAATCCGGTAGCTCAGGAACCATCATTAGTGATGACTTAATTATTGGTTGCGGAGAGCAATCTATCCAACCTCAAATACTAAAGAAAGAAGGTAAAGAAGAAGTTAATCTCAATGATTTTTTACGAGGGAATAAAATTGAAAAAGGCCATGTCATCAAATGACCAGATATAAATTACTAATAGAGTATGATGGTTCTCCATTTGTAGGGTGGCAAAAGCAAGAGAATGGATTATCTATTCAAGAATCTATTGAAAGATCTGTTTTGGAACTCTTCCAAGAACAAGTTACAGTTTTTGGGGCAGGCAGAACGGACACTGGAGTCCATGCTATGGGGCAGGTCTGCCATTTTGATATATTACAAAAAGAATTGGACACAAATACAGTACTAAATGCCCTAAACCATCATCTACGTTCCTATCCGATTTCAATATTAAAAGTTGATAAAGTTGATGAAGAGTTTCATGCTAGATTTAATGCAAAACAAAGAAAGTATCTTTATCGAATTATTAATCGACATTCACCCCTTACTGTTGAAAAAGGTAGAGCCTGGCATGTTTATAAAAATTTAGATGTTAATCAGATGATTAAGTGTATTCCATTTATTGAAGGAAAGATTGATTTTACAACATTTCGTTCAGCTCATTGTCAAGCTGAGAGCCCAGTTAAAACGATGGAGAATGTTAATATCAATAGAACTGAGGAAGATATTTTTTTTGGATTTGTTGCAAGATCATTTTTACATCATCAAGTAAGATCCCTTGTAGGCAGTCTTAAGCTTGTTGGAGATGGAACTTGGACAGTAGAAAATTTTAAATTTGCAGTAGAGTCTAAAGATCGATCTAAATGTGGGGCACTAGCTCCACCCGAGGGATTGTACTTAATGGAAGTTAAATATTAAGTTATTTAAAGTAATTAATAAGAATATTCTTATAGATATCTTCTAATTTATTTATGTCTTCAATGTTTACATTTTCATTTACTTGATGTGCAGTTTCACCAATTAGACCAAACTCCGCCACCTCGCAGTAATCTTTGAAGAATCTTGCATCTGAAGTACCGCCAGTAGTTGAAAACTCTGCATCTAAACCAGTAATCTCATTAACAGATTTTTTTATAATGTCTGTAAACTTGCCTTTTTTAGTTAGAAAAGGTTCCGCAGTTTCATAATATTCAGTATTGATTTGATAATTGGTATCTTCAGTATGTTCTTTAACAATATCATTAAGTTTATTTTTAAGGCTAACTGCCGTATGACTTACGTTATATCTAATATTTAACTGACTTGATGCGCTATGCGGAACAACATTAGTAGCACCATCGCTTGCACTAATTTTAACTATTTCTATATTTGATGGAGGAAAATCATCAGAACCTTCATCTAGCTTTAAACTTATTATATCATTTATTATTTTTGTTAGTGGATTGATAGGATTTAGTGTCCATTGTGGATACGCTACATGACCTTGCTTACCAAACACATCAAACTTAGCCATTAAACTTCCTCTTCTACCAATTTTAATCATTTCTCCAAGCTTGCTTGGACAAGTAGGTTCGCCTACTACACATGAATTTATTTTTTCTCCATTTTTATAGATTTCTTCTAAAACTTTTTTTGTGCCGTTAATAGCTGGACCTTCTTCATCATTAGTAATCAGTAAGCTAACCGAACCTTTAAACTTATTATTTTTGGTGAAGTCAACCACCGCACACACAAAAGCGGCGATTGCAGATTTCATGTCACTTGCACCTCTTCCGTAAAGTTTGCCATCTTTTTCACTGGGCTCAAAAGGATTGCTTAGCCAAGCATTTTGTTCTCCTACAGGAACGACATCAGTATGTCCTCCAAAACAAAAGTGTGGTTCATCATTGCCATATTTAGCAAATAGGTTATCTACGTCAGCAGTTCCTTCTTCTGCAAATTTATATCTTTTACAATCAAAACCATTATTACTTAGTTCTTCTTGCAATATATCTAAGACACCTGCATTTTCAGGAGTAATGCTAGGGCAGCTAATCAGTGATTTTGTAAGTTCAATTGCATTCATTTTTAAATTAAGGGATAGCTATTAATCTCTTAAAAGGTCATTAATTGAAGTTTTTTTTCTTGTATTTTCATCAACAGTTTTAACAATTACAACACAATATAAACTAGGTTTTTTTGGATCCTCGTTGGGTAGAGTTCCAGGAACCACTACTGAATAAGGTGGAACTTCACCATATAAAATTTCACCAGTAGCTCTATTAACAATCTTCGTTGATGCTCCGAGGTAAACGCCCATAGAGAGCACAGATCCTTCTCTAACAATAACACCCTCAGCTACTTCAGCTCTTGCTCCAACAAAACAATCATCCTCAATGATTACTGGATTGGCTTGTAATGGTTCTAAAACTCCACCAATTCCAACCCCACCTGATAAATGACAATTCTTTCCTATTTGCGCACATGAACCAACTGTTGCCCATGTATCAACCATTGTACCTTCATCAACATAGGCACCAATGTTTACAAAGCAAGGCATAAGAACAACACCTCGTCCAATAAATGAGCCCTGCCTTACAGTACCATTTGGTACATGTCGATATCCTGCTTCTTTCCATTTTGCTTCATCCCAATCAACAGACTTTCCTCTAACTTTATCATACCAGCTTGTATAAGGACCCCTTAAGATTGAGTTTTCATTAATTCTAAATGAAATTAGAACAGCCTTTTTAAGCCACTGGTTAACATGCCATTCATTATTATCTTTTTTTTCAGCAATTCTAAGTTCACCATTATCAAGTTTTAGAATTGCAAGATTAACTGCTTCAATAATATCTTTATCACTTGGAGATAGTTGGTTAATATTTTCCCACGCAGATTCTATTATTTCTTTTGCTTTATTAACATCACTCATTTTTTTACTTTTTCTTAATTAACGTTCCAGCTCCTTTTTTAGTTAATAACTCCATAAGGACTGCATCAGGTTTTCTTCCATCGATAAGCGCTACACCTTTTGCGCCTTTTCTAAGAGTGCTAAAACAAGCTTTAATTTTTGGTATCATTCCGCCTTTTATAGTTCCTTTTTTTATGTATTCAAATGCTTTTTTGTGATTAAGTTCAACAATTAGTTTTCTATCTTTATCTAGTACTCCTGCAACATCCGTTAATAATAAAAGTCTTTGAGCCTTTAAGCTTTCAGCTATAAATCCAGCAGCAGTATCTGCATTAATATTATAGCTATTATTCTTGTTATCGTAGCCAATTGGAGAAATTATAGGAACAATTCCTTTTGCTAACAATTTATTTAGATATTTTTTGTCTAATTTTGTAGGTTCTCCAACAAATCCCAGTTTCCCACCCATCATAAATTTAGCTTTAATTATTTTGGTGTTGATCCCATTTATGGATTTTGCATTACCGCCACACTTATTGATTTCATTCAATATCATTTTATTTAATTGTCTTGCTAAAATACTTTTTACTATTGCTAGAATTGTTTTAGTAGTAATCCTTAATCCTTGAAACTCTCTATCTTTAATTTTTCTTTTTCTTAATTCTTTTTCAATTTGTGGGCCACCTCCATGCACAACAACAACTTTTATTCCCATTTTGCTTAATAAAGTAATATTCTTTGCAAAAGATTTTACTAATTGAGATTTAGTTAGAGCATAGCCGCCATATTTTATTACAATAATTTTATCATTATATTTTGATATAAATGAATCTGATTGAGTATGATATTTTTTACCTTTTGGCCAAAACCTTTTTAATAGTTGTTCTTTTGAAAGAACCTTTTGAACAGAATTAGACATAATATTATTAGCTAGTTTGTTTTAACAGTTGTTCTACGGGTGATGACCCACTGTTGAATAATCGAAAGAAGGTTATTTGTTGTCCAATATATAACAAGTCCAGCAGCAAATTGAGCTAGTAGAATTGTTATAAATAAAGGAAAGAACATAAATATTTTCGCTTGTATAGGATCAGGCGGTGCTGGATTAAGTTTTTGTTGTATATACATTGTTAATCCCATGAGTACGGGCCATACACCTATAATTAAGAAAGAAGGGGGATCCCATGGGATTAATCCAAACATGTTAAAAATAGAAGTAGGATCTTTTGCTGCAAGATCTTGTATCCATCCATAAAATGGAGCATGTCTCATTTCAATAGAAACAAATAACATTTTATAAATGGCAAAGAAGAATGGAATTTGAATAAGAATAGGAAGGCAGCCAGAAATTGGGTTTACTTTTTCTTTTTTATAGAGATCCATCAAAGCCTTTTGTTGTTGTGGACGGTCTTCTTTATAGAGTTCTTTAATTCTAGTCATTTCAGGTTGAAGCATCTTCATCTTTGCCATTGAAACAAATGACCAGTTAGCAAGAGGAAAGAAAATTATTCTAGTTATGATAGTTAAAATAATGATTGCTAATCCAAAGTTTCCTGCAATTCCTGAAAAATAATAGATGATATAGAATAAAGGTTTGGTTAAGAAATAAAACCATCCCCAATCAATTGCCAAATCAAAATTATATATATTAAAATCTTCTTGATACTGATCGATTAATTTTGCTTCTTTAGCACCAATAAAAATTTTGCTACTTACTTCAAATTCCCCATTAGACTGAACAGACTGAGCATTCAAGGATCTATAATAAGCTATATATCCATTATCATGTGTATAAATTGCTTTAAAGGGCTTAGCTTGATCTGGTATTAAGGCGGCAAGCCAATACTTATCAGTAATGCCGACCCAACCATTTTCACTCTCAAAATTTAATGTCTCAATTTCACCTTCATCTTTTAAGTCATCATAATCAATAAGTTCGAGTTTTTCCTCTAAAACCCCAAGCAACCCCTCATGAAGAATAAACATTCCTGAAAGAGCAGGTGCATTTTGACGATTTATTTTACTAGCGTTATTAACAATAATTTCTTGGTTGGAATTATTAATAATTTTTTGCTTTATAGAAAATAAATAATTTTCATCCACAGAAATACTAGTCCTATATATTTGACCAGTATTGTTCGACCATTCAAATTCTAATTCATTATTCTCTCTAAGAGTATTCGATGAACTAATTAATTTCCATTCGGATTCTGATGTAGGCGTTTCAAAATTAGCATTTTTATCTTTGAGCCAACCAAAAGATATTTCATATCCATTCTCTGTACTTAGAGGACTTAAGACTCTAATGTTTGATGAATTTTCATCAAGAGTTTCCTGATATTTTGTTAAAACTATATCGTCAATTTTTAAACCTTTTAAATTAATTGACCCTTCTAAGCTTTGAGTGTCTATATTGACGCGAGCACTACTTTGAAGCGAATTTTCAAGAGTTTCAAAAGATTGTTTTTTAATTCCTAAATCCTCTTCTATTTGATTTAACTCCTCAGTTTCAACTTCAGCAATATCTCCAATTGAATCTTGCTGACCTGACTCTATGGATGGATTAATTTGTTGTCTTGGAGCTTCAATAAAGACAGTCCAAAGAAGCAAAACTCCAACAGAAAGAACTATAGCAAGTATTAAATTTCTAGTTTCCATATATATTATTCTTTCTTAGGTACAGGGTCATACCCTTCTGAACCACCTAGGAATTTAATCGGATGACACTTTGTTAATCTTTTAGAAGCTAATGTAACACCTTTAATAATTCCATGTTTCTTGATAGCTTCTTTAGCATATTCTGAGCATGTAGGTTGGAATCTACAAGATTGCGGCAGATAAGGTGATACTAATCTTTGATATAAGATAATTATGAATAAAAATATTTTCTTTAGCATAAAATTTCTATTTATGAATTTTTTTGATAGCTGATGTTAATTCTTTTATTAAACTTTGAAAGTCTACTATTAAAGTGTTTTTTTTACCAATAATCACATAATTCCAATTTTTTTTGCCATGCTTCTCAAAAGTGAGGTTTGATACTGATCTTAGCCTTCTTTTTATTCGATTTCTATTTACAGCATTACCATTTTGCTTCGAAACGGTATATCCAACTCTGGTTGTACCCCTGTTATCATTTTGAATAGCTTGTAATAAAAATGAAGTACTTCTAAAAAATAGTCCATTTTTAGCATTCTGAAAATCCCTAGAGGATTTAATCGTTTCTAACTTTGCCATTTAATGATTGAAAAGATGCTTAAGCTGATAATTCTTTTCTACCCTTGGCGCGTCTTCTTGCCAAGATAATACGTCCATTTTTAGTTGCAGATCTAGATCTAAAACCGTGCCTTCTCTTTTTTACAAGGTTGCTTGGTTGGAATGTTCTTTTCATAGACTGTATTATTCTTACTTAGATGCAATGGCTTATAAATTGCATTAATTCGATAGTCAATTACTATTGCAAGATTGAATCAATGTCTATTAAACGCTCGATAATACTAGCAATCTCCTTATTAATTGTGGTTGGGATTATATATTTGATAGGAGTATACAACCCAATTTCAATGGAATTTATCGTTAATCAACACGGACAGATTAAAAATATTATAAGTGAACAGCCCGTTTTATCTTTTTTATCAACAATACTTATTGTTGCATTTTTAGTTTCAATCATGGGCCCTGTTACTCCGATATGTATTTTTGCAGGGTTTTATTTTGGTTTTTACGAAGGGTTTATTATTTCAATAATTGGTGAAACCTTAGGTGCCATTATAGTTTTCTTATATGGCAGGTATTTATTTAAAGAATATTTTCTTAGAATGTTAGGAGGAAGATTCAGCAAATTTAAAGAAGGATTTAATAAAAATGCAATTAGTTATTTAATGTTCATCAGAGTAGTGGGTGGAACACCTTTTGGAGTTCAGAATTTATTACCAGCTATATTAGACATGAAATTAAGAGATTACTTTATAGCAACTATTTTTGGAGTAATTCCTTGGGCATATATTCTTGTTAGTTTAGGAAATGGTTTAAGTAATATTGTTGAAGCAGAGCAGTTTGAAAGTAGTATGCTCTTTACAGCTGAATACATTACTCCATTAATCATTATAGCTGTTATCGTGATGTTACCAGTGCTATATAAATTAATAAAAAAAAGATTTTAGTCATAATCACAATCAAGTAGATTAGATGTATATTTAGAGCGCCGGTGGCTCAGCTGGATAGAGCACCAGACTACGAATCTGGGGGTCGGGAGTTCGAATCTCTCCCGGCGCGCCAAGAGAATGATTTAAATTATGATTAAGCTTAACAATATTCAAAAAGGAACCCTTTTAGCATTTATAGGAGTGATGATCGTTACCCCTGATACTTTGCTCATAAGAATGGTTACTTTAGACACTTGGAGTTTATTATTTTATAGATCATTATTTCCTTCGTTAGCTCTTTTTCTTGGTTACCTTGTTTTATTTAAGGCCAGAACATTTACAGATTTTTATAATATTGGAATACCCGGTATCATAAACGCGCTATGTGTTTTAGGTGGGAATATTACTTTTATTTTTGCTTTAGCTTATACAAATGTTGCAAATGCCTTGATTATGATTAGTTTAATTCCATTAACAGCAGCTTTATTTTCATCTATTTTTTTAAAAGAAAAATCCTTAACCGTTACATGGATAAGTATGTTCGCTTGTTTGCTGGCTGTAATATTCATATTTTATGAATCCTATGCAATGGGCAGATTCTTAGGTGATTTTTTTGGCTTGGTAACAGCTTGCTTTGTTGGAGCAAGCCTCACTGTTATGAGAAGTTATAGTGAAATTAATTTTGTACCATCATATATTTTAGGTAAATTTTTAACTGCTTTGATTGCCTTGCCATTTGTTGTTACGTTTGCGATTGTTGAATTTGATCTAATTTTTACATCTCTAATGATAATTACTGTAGGAGTTTCTTTTGTATTTATTAGTCTCGCTCCGCAATACATCAGCTCACCTCAGGTGGGTATATTTTTTCTTTTAGAAACTGCTCTTGGACCTGTTTGGGTTTGGCTATTTATTGCAGAAGAACCCACGATAAATACTTTAATTGGAGGAATTGTAATTGTATTGATTATTTTATTTCATTCTTTATATATTATCGGAAAGGACAAGAGTCAATCAGAGCGATGCAAATAAAAAAACTATTCAGCTTAATGATGTTCTTTATTTTTTTAGGATGTGCGCAACCACAATCAACTCTTCCAGTCTATAATGAGCAGTTCACACTTGAAGAACAAAAAATACAATCACAATTATTTGCAGAGAGTTGGCTAAATGCTTATTTAGATCTTTCTGAGATAGGATATAGAATTTTGTTTGGTGCAGCTGATTTGTGCCTTGGAGATGATCAGATTTACGATATTGGAATAGATGTTGCTACCAAATTTAGTGGACCTGAAAATATAAGAGAAGAAATATCAATTATTTTAGATTTGGACGAGATTCTAAGTGTTGTTGCAGTTGGTCAGAATACTCCAGCAAGCAAAGCAGGAATTAAAAGGGGTGATAAAATATTAAGAATCAACGGTATGAGGTCTCCTTTTGGAGCAAATGCTTCAACAGAATTTTATGAGATAATAAAAAATGATTATTCAAGATCATACGACTTTTTAATTCAAAGAGAAGATCTAGAGATACCAATTAATGTTAAAACATCTAAAAGATGTAGATTTAATCATACAGTTGATTTTGATAACAATACTTTTAATGCCTTTGCAGATGGTGATAATATGTATTTTTCACTAAGAATTACAAAATGGCTTCTTCAGGAAGAGCTTGGAGCAGCAATAGTTTATGCTCATGAATTAGGTCATAATGCTAATAGGCATATTGATGATAAAAAGACCAATGCAACTGTTGGAATGGGTGTCGGTTTAATTGCTGGTATTTTGTTAGGCGGGGATATTGGACAAACTCAAGATTTAATGGATATGGGAGGACAAATTGGTGCTAGCCAATATTCAGTTGCTTATGAGAATGAAGCTGACTATTTAAGTTTGTATGCATTAGCCTTGTCAGGTTATGATATTAAGGACTCTGTAAATTTTTGGAGGAGATTTGCAGTAGAAGTTCCAAATTCTATCTATTCTAGTACGACGCACCCTTCAACAAGTGAAAGATTTATTAGAATGGAATCGGCAATTAAAGAAATACAAGGAAAGATCATTAATGGAGATATTCTTTTACCTACGTATAGTGATGGATAAAAATTAATTAAATGAACCTGCTTAACGGATTAATTCTAATAATTATAATGATTATAATTTTTTCAATTGTAATGAGTGGATTAATTCAAATTATTTAACCAATTCGAAATTTTCTTTTTATTTTTCTTCTTTCTCGAACTGCAGTTAAAGGTTGATATGCTTTTTTGTGATGGGTTTGACAATAAACAAAGCCCTCATTTGTATTACGTCCACAAAATTTAAAGTCACTATTCTCAGGTTCTCCAATAGGCCATCTACATAATCCATCTTTGATCTCTAAGAATGAAGTTGGATTCATCGGCTCATCGGATTGATTAGAAATTTCAATAATCTTTTGATTTTTTGGAATATGTATTTTTTTCTTCCTTATAATGGATATTCCTGAACTTGGTCCTTTTGACACCATTCTGCCTGAAAGGCCTAGTCTATGAGCCTTACCTATAACTGCAT
>CABWZX010000015.1 GCA_902510025.1 uncultured Pelagibacteraceae bacterium
ATACCATTCTTGCTTTTATTTATTTTATCTGTGTTGCCGCGTATTCAATTTTTGAGACAAGTTCACCACCGCCACCAGATTTTGACCCTCGTAATCAAGAAATGTTTAAGGAATTTATTACTTATGATCGTATGGTTATATCAGTCGTTTCTCAAAAATTGATTACACTTATTGCATTCATAAGCACAATTATATTTACGTTTGGATTTAAGAGCTTGATTGATCAGGAAACTAAATAACTTCAGGAATCCTTTGAATCCATGGAGCAGTTTCTTCAAGTTGAGCGCCAAGAGATAATAACGTTGCCTCATCAGCATATCTTCCTACAAATTGTACACCTAATGGCAGATTATTATCCGTCCAATATGTAGGTAACGATATTGCAGGTTGACCAGTTATATTTTGAAGCATTGCATCAGGTGCATACCATAAACTTTGAGGAGCTAAGCCATCTAAAACAGTCCTCCTGATACTTTCAATATTAAATAATCCTCCAAGATGTAAGGACATAATAATTTCATTGAGCAGTTCAGCTGATTTTTTTGGTCTTATATCTGCAATGTTTGCAGGTGGCTGAGAGATAATAGGCATAATCATAACATCGTATTTATTAGTTTGCTCCATTACCGATCTTGCAATTTTTTGAGTTGTATATCTTGCCCAAGTATAATCACTGGCGCTAAATGTCTTACCTAAGTAATTAAATAATCGAGTAGTACTTTCTACTTCTTTCTTTTTAAAATTATGTCCTACTAATTCCTTAAGTTCTTTAAACATTTGTGTGACATGAGCACTAATAATTATCACAAAAGCACGTGATAAAAGTAATCCATCGTACTCTAATGTCGCCTCTTCAACATCATGACCTAAATCTTCACATAGTTTTGCGTTAAACATCACAGCTTTTTTAGCTTCTTCACTTATTTCTACTGGTATTCTTGTTTGGTGATTAAATCCAATTTTGAGTTTTTCTTTTTTTCCCAATGCATCTATTAGACTTCCTTTTTCATAATGAACTCCATAAGGGTCACCAACCTCAAATCCAAAAAGACTGTCGTACATATAAGCAGTGTCTCTAATTGATCTTGAAACTATTCCTGAATGAGTAAACCCTCCCCATTTATCTCCATGAGTAGGAGAAAAGGATGTTCTTCCTCTGTTTGGTTTTAATCCTACGGTTCCACATGATGCCGCTGGTATTCGAATAGATCCACCTCCATCACTTGCATGACCAAATGGAACAATTCTTGCGGCCACAGCAGAAGCAGATCCTCCGCTTGAACCTCCAGTAGTTTTAGTTGTATCCCATGGATTTCGTGTAGGTCCAAATTCTACAGGCTCAGTAGTTATCATTAGTCCATATTCGGGTGTTGCTGATTTTCCGCAAATGAGAGCACCGGTCTTTCTAAATTTTTTTGTTAAGACGTTGTCGTATGGCATTATTGTATTTTTTAGATACTTACTTCCTTGTGTCATCGGATGGTTAGCTAATGCACTATCCATATCTTTTAGAAGCATTGGAACTCCAGCAAAAATTCCCTCAAGATCCTTATTACGATTGATCGATTCTGTTGCATCATGATAAAGCTTTCGATGAACTGTATTTAATTTTGGATCAATTTTTTCGATTAGATCAATTGCTGAGTCGAGTGGATCTAGTGGAGAAATTTGCTTAGTCTTTATTAATTCAGCTAAGCCTATGCCGTCATAATCTCCATATTCCTTAAAAATGCTCATAAATAATTATATTTAATATCGAAATATGTTATTCTTAATTTCTTAAAATTGAAATCAAATTATGGCCTCTGAAAAGAAACAAAATAGATTTTTTGGTTTTATTAGAAGATATTTTTTTACTGGTCTTCTAATCTCAGCCCCCATAGGAGCAACTATATATATTACGATATTTATAGTTGAGTTTATTGCAGGTCTAGTTCCTGACCGCTTTAATCCAAATGGATTATTACCTGAAATTATTGGCTATAGAATACCAGGACTTGAGTTAATTATAGCATTTCTATCATTTATTATTATAGGTTTGATATTCTCAACTTTATTTGGAAGATCAATCCTAGGTTATTTTGATAGTGCTATTTCAAGAATTCCTTTTGCTGGAAATGTATATAAAGCCATTAAGCAAATTACAGAAACATTCTCTTCTGCTGATACTGCTTACCAAAAAGTAGTTCTTATTGAATATCCAAGAAAAGGTATATACGCCATAGGATTTATGACTGGAGAGACAAAAGGGGAGCTCAAAGATAGAAAAGGTGAAATGGTAAATGTTTTTGTCCCAACTACGCCAAATCCAACCTCTGGTTTTTTATTATTTTTTGAGAAGGAAGATATTATAGAATTAGACATGTCAGTCGAAGATGCAATTAAGTTAGTTGTTTCTGCGGGCATGGTTGTCCCTCCAAAAAAATAAACTAACCAGACTTAAGATAATCTATTGCCACTTCATTTTTAAATAAATGCAGTAATATTTTTAGTGCCTTACCACGATCTGATTTTAAAAGAGGGTCTTCATTAATAATATTAAGAGCCTCTTCACGAGCCATTTCAAGTAAATGTTTATGTATATCTAAATTAGAGAGTTTAAAATTTGGAATACCACTTTGTTTAGATCCAAGTATTTCACCTGACCCTCTAATATCAAGATCTTCTTCAGCTATTTTAAAGCCATCATTTGTTTCTTTCATAATTTTAATCCTTCTCTTTGCTGTATCTGAGAGGGGTCCATAAAATAATAGAATACAGGTCGATTGTTTTTTACCTCTGCCAACCCTGCCACGTAGCTGATGCAATTGAGACAGACCATATCTTTCTGCATTTTCAATAATCATTACCGTTGCATCAGGATTATCTATTCCTACCTCGATAACGGATGTTGCTATTAGAATTTTAGTATCACCATTAGTGAAGTTTGACATAATATTATTCTTTTGATCTTGAGACATTTGACCATGAACCATATCAACTTGGTTTGTTTTGAAATATTTCTTAAGATCGTTCAATCTACTATTAACAGATTGAAGAGCTAGTTTTTCAGATTCATCAACTAATGGACAAACCCAATAAATTTTTTCATTATTTTGTATTTTTTTTATTAACGCTTTTTTAAGATCCTCGACTTTATCGATATTGACTGATTTTGTTGTTATTTCTTTTCTATTTTTTGGTTTTTCATGAATTCTAGAAATATCCATATCACCATACGATGCGAGTTCTAATGTTCTAGGTATAGGTGTTGCAGTCATGAGCAATATATCACATTCATTACCAACTTTTTCACTTAACAATATTCGTTGATGAACCCCAAATTTATGTTGTTCATCTATGACAACAATTCCAATATTGCTAAATTCAACATTTTCTTGGAATAGAGCGTGTGTTCCAATCAATATATTTGAATCAAAATTATGCTCTTTTTTTGTAGATGAAGTTATTAATGAACAGGATAGATTTAATTGGGAAACATATTTATTAATAGTATTAAAGTGTTGTTCAGCTAATAATTCAGTTGGAGCCATAAGAATAGATTTTTTATTATTTTCAATTGATTGTAGAATTGAAAATAATGCTACAATTGTTTTACCGCTTCCAACATCACCTTGAAGCAATCTCAACATTTTGTTTGTTGAGCTTAAATCTAAGGATATTTCATCTATAGCTTTTTTTTGATCTCCAGTAAGCTTGAATTCTAGTAAATTTTCTAGTTTTTTTGTAAAAGTTTCTTTTTTTTCTAATATATTACCTTTAATTTTATTTATCTTATTTTTTATAAGTCTAATTGTTAATTGGTGAGATAAAAGTTCATCAAATACAAGTCTTTCTAAATGCGGAGATGAATGGTTTTCGTAAATCTTATCTGGATTATGAAGTTTATTTACCGACTTGCTCCATGTTATCCAGTCATTTTCCTTCATTATATTTTCAGGTATCCATTCCGGAAGTTCATTTGAGATTTCAAGCGATGAATTTATTGCTTTTTGAATTGATCTGGATGTTAATCCTGCTGTAAGAGGATATATGCATTCAATAGCTTTAATCTTATTTAAATCATTAACATCGGCTATGTGATGAGGATGTGTCATTTGAAATGTGTCTTTATACATTTCTATTTTTCCGCTTATAACTCTCTTACTACCAATAGGAAGTATTTTCTTAATATATGGACCTCTCATATTAAAGTACACAATTGACATCTGGCCAGATTCGTCAGAACAGGTGATTCTATAGGGCATTCTCTTGTTAAATGATGGAGTATGAGAGTCTATATTTACAATTAAGGTTGCTATGGTTTCATTTTTTAATTCAGAAATTTTGGGACTACTCCGTCTGTCAATATAAGCGGCAGGTTTGTGAAATATTAAATCAATAAGATACTTTCCGCATAGTCTCTCTATCAGTTTTGCATATTTTGGACCTATTCCTTTTATAGAAATTATATTAGAAAATAGGCTATATAAGATCTTTGGCCTCATATATACAATGTATCAAATATATCTAAAAAAACATGAATGATTTAGAAGTATATAAAAAGAAGATTATCTACAAGGCCTCTCATAGAGGATCGAAAGAAATGGATATATTGTTAGGTAATTTTATTAATAAGTATGTTGAATTATTCAATAAAAATGAGCTTCAGCAGTTTGATTTAATCTTAGACAACGATGACGACGATATCTTCCAATGGATTCTTGGTAAAAGTGATATTCCTAATAAATATCAAAATAGAGTTTTTTTCTTATTGTTAAATAATACTCAAAGTAAAGAATGAATCTAAAGTCAGCAGAAAGTAGTAATCAAACACTTGTCATCGATAGTAAATCTAAATTTGACTATAATAATGTTTTAACTTATTTAAGCCAAAATGGATACGTTAGAGTTAGTGGAGTAAAAGAAAGCGGAGAATTTTCAGTTAAAGGTGATATCATTGATGTATTTCCAACTGGGTATGAAAATCCAATAAGAATAAATATTTATGGTTCAGATATTGAAAAAATAGAACATTTTAATAGTAAGAACCAAAAAACATTAACATCAATAGAAAGGTTTATCGTCAATCCTTTTAACGAATTTGTATTTAATCAAAATAAAAGAAAAATAAAAGCAGATACTTTTTTAACTGATTTAAGTTCATTCGAACTTAATGATTTAATAGTACATGTTGATCATGGAATAGGAAGATTTAAAGGATTAAAGAATCTCACTGTAATAGAATCTGAACATGACTGTGTTGAAATATCTTATTTCAATGAAGATCGTTTATATATACCGGTCGAAAATATTGAATTATTAAGTAAATATAGTGGAAATAATGAACATGTGGTTCTTGATAAACTTGGAACGTCACATTGGCAGTATAGAAAAGCAAGTGCAAAGAAAAAAATTAATGAAATAGCTGATGAACTTATAAAAACTGCAGCAGAGAGATCAATGAAAAAGGCTCCAAAATTTAAAACAGTTGAGCCTTATTATACAAACTTTGTTAATGAATTTCCTTATGATGAAACCGAGGATCAAGTAAATGTTACAACTGAAATTCTTAATGATTTAAACACTGGAATGCCAATGGATCGATTAATTTGTGGAGATGTTGGTTATGGAAAAACTGAAGTAGCTTTAAGAGGCGCATTTAATGTTGCATTAGCAGGATCTCAGGTAGCAGTAATTGTTCCAACAACATTATTGTGTAGGCAGCATTATGAAAACTTTTCTATTAGGTTTAAAAACTCACCTTTAAAAATTGCTCAACTATCAAGATTAGTATCAAAAATTGATGCAGATAAAACAATTGAAAGAATTAATAGTGGCGAAGTAGATATAGTTGTAGGAACGCATGCATTATTAGCAGATAAAGTTAAATTTAAGAAATTAGGCCTTCTTATTATTGATGAAGAGCAACATTTTGGGGTTAATCAAAAGGAAAAAATAAAAAATTTAAAGTCGGATATTCATATTTTATCCTTAACAGCAACACCAATTCCACGAACACTTCAAATGTCATTGGTTGGCCTAAGAGATCTTTCAATTATATCAACTGCCCCTGTTAATCGCCAAACTATTAAAACTAAGGTTTTATCATTTAAAGAAGACATTATTAAAGATGCCATAATTGCCGAAAAAAATAGGGGTGGTCAAATTTATTACGTATGCCCAAGAGTTAAAGAATTGGATGAAGTTGAAGAGTTTCTCAAAAAACAACTACCTGACATCTCTTATAAAATAGCACATGGACAAATGACTCCTAAATCATTGGAGGGTGTCATGGTAGATTTTTACAATGATGAATTTAAATTATTATTATGCACCACGATTGTTGAATCTGGTTTAGATCTAAGAAAAACTAATACCATGATCATTCATAATTCAGATAAATTTGGATTATCTCAACTCTATCAACTTAGAGGTAGGATAGGACGAGCAAATATTGAGGCGTATTGTTATTATACAGTCTCAGATTTTAATTCTATTACAGATACAGCAAATCAAAGGTTAAATTTATTAAAAAAATTAGATAGTAGAGGATCAAGCTTTAATTTAGCGAGTCATGATTTAGAAATAAGAGGTTCTGGTAATATAATTGGTGATCAACAATCAGGCCATATAAGGGAAATTGGATTAGAACTTTATCACAGACTTTTAAAGGAAAAGATAATAGAACTTAGGTCAGATTTTCATAGTCTTGATGCGGAATGGTCACCTCAAATTAATCTAGGGTTAAATGTTCTCATACCTGAGCAGTATGTTCCAAATTTAAATACTCGTTTATATTTCTATAGAAGACTTGCATATTTAAACAATACAAGTGAATTAAAGGAAATAAGAGATGAAATGCTAGATCGATTTGGGATTATTCCTGATGAGGTAGCTCACTTAATAAAAATTACTGAACTTAGGATAATTTGTAAGAATCTAGGTATTGAAAAATTTGATCTAGGAACACGCGGATTAACAATTAGATTTAGAAATAATCAATTCCACAAAACTAATGAATTAGTTGAATTGATAAGTAGAAAAAAATATGATTTAAAATTACGTTCTGATCAAACATTGGTATATAATTTTGATAAATCTGGAGAGAAACAAAGAATATCAAAAGCTTTTCATTTCACAAAGGAACTAACAACAATATAAATTAATATGGGTGCACTATCAGGATACAAAATAATTGAATTATCTGGAATTGGACCCGGTCCTCTATGTGGCATGTTATTATCAGATCTTGGAGCTGAAGTTATCAGAATTGATAGAAGTCATACAACTATGCCTCAATCAGATCCGAAATTTGATATCACTGGAAGAAATAAAAAATCTATTTGTCTAAATTTAAAAGACAAAGACTCTAAAGATATTTTTTTTAAACTAATAAAAGACGCAGATGCTTTAATTGAAGGTTTTAGACCTGGTGTTACTGAAAAACTTGGAATAGGTCCTGATGATTGCTTAAACGTTAACCCAAAACTTGTTTATGGTCGAATTACAGGATGGGGACAGGATGGTCCTCTTTCACAATCCGCAGGTCATGACATCAACTACATAGCACTTGCAGGCGCTTTATTTTCAATTGGCCAAAAAAACACAAAGCCTTCGATTCCTATAAACTTAATTGGTGATTACGCTGGCGGTACAATGTTCCTCGCATTTGGAGTATGCGCTGCATTATTATCAGTTTCAAAAACTGGAAAAGGTCAGGTTGTTGATGCAGCTATGATTGATGGAGTTTCATCTCTATTAACAATTTTATATTCATTATCTCAATCTGGGATATGGAATGTTGATAAAAAGGGTACAAATATCTTTGATGGAGGCTCACCGTTTTATCAAGTTTATGAAACTAAAGACAATAAATATATATCAGTAGGATCATTAGAACCTCAATTCTATCAACTACTAATGGATAAGTTAAATTTAGGTGAAGATTTTAAAAATCAAATGGATATATCAAAATGGCCTGAATTAATTGATAAACTAGAAAATTTATTTAAATCAAAGACACAAAATGAATGGAACGACCTTTTAGAAAATACTGATGTTTGTTATGCTCCCGTACTTTCAATTAATGAAGCAAGAGAGCATCCTCATATGAAGGCTAGAAATAACTTTATATCAATAGAAGATGTTGTACAGCCAACACCTGCTCCGCGTTTCAGTAAAACAAATTCAGAGACTCCAAAAAAAGCTCCAAAACTAGGAGAAAACAATGAAGAAATTCTCTTACAACTAGGTTATACAGATGAGGACATAAAATCATTTAAAGAAAGAAAGATTATTCAATAATATGCCGAGTTTTGATGTAGTAAGTAGATTAGAAACGCAGGAAATCGACAATTCAATTGCAAACTCAATGAAGGAAATTGGTCAACGTTATGACTTTAAAGGATCCAATGCTAAAATTGAAAGAAATGAAAATATAATTACATTAACTGCTGAAGATGAACTTAAAGCTAAACAAGTAGTAGATTTATTAACATCACATATAATCAAAAGAAAAATAGATCCAAAAGCTATTAAATTAAAGAATTCTGAAACTGCCAGTGGGAATTCAATTCGACAAACTTACGATTTAGTTGAAGGAATTGATCAAGAAATAGGAAAAAAAATAACAACTCTAGTGAAATCATCAAAAATTAAAGTCCAGGCTAAGATTCAAGGAAATGAACTTAGAATTTCGGGTGGTAAAAGAGATGACCTGCAAAAAATTATTGAACTAATTAAAGAATTAAATGTAGAAATTCCACTTCAATTCGTTAATTTTAGAGATTAACTTTATTCTTTAATTCCAAATAAATTCACTATAACAACCCCTGTAATAATTAAAGTTAAGCCAATAATTGTATATAAATTTGGTATTTGATTATATTTAACAATCCCCACTGCAGTAGTAGCAATAATGCAGAGTCCAGCGAAAGATGCGTAGGTAATTCCTATTGGTATAACCTTCATTACATTTGATAGACCATACATGCAAAGAATTATCGTTATAGCACTTAATACTGAAGGAATAACTAAAGTAAAACCTTCAGCTGATTTAGCATAATTATTCGATGCTGTTCCAACAACAACTGCAAAAGTTAAAAATAAGTAGGCAATTACTAGATTCATTTTATTAAATAATAAATTTTATTATCAATTAAGATCATTTTTTAATTAAACCCATTCGTTTTGCAATCATTCTATCAGCAATTCTTTTTGGAAGTAGCTGTAGTAAAATATTTTGCATTCTAGTTGAGTCGATACGATAACGTGTCTTACTTTTTTTGTTTTCAATAATAGATAATGCTCGTTTAGCAATAACATTTGCATCTACACCTGCTTGTTCCATTTTTTTACTCATATGCATAATTCTTGATACAGATTCTTTATAAACTGAGTTGTCATATCTATTTAAAATATCATTTTGATCCGTTTTTTCCCATATAGGAGTCTTAACAGGTCCAGGGGCAATAATTACAACATCTATTCCAAAAATTAATAACTCTCTTCGTAAAGCTTCAGAAAAACCCTCTAATCCATACTTACTCATGTTATACGCTGACATGAATGGCATTCCATTCTCTCCAGAAATTGAACTTATATTGATAATTTTACCTGAAGTTCCCTCTCTGTTTTTGTCTGCTCCTAATAAATCTAAATAAGCTTGGCAACAATGAAATACTCCAAGTAAATTTACATCAAATTGATACTTAAACTCTTCTGCTGATAGATTTTGAACTGCGCCAACAACAGGGACTCCAGCATTGTTAATAAGCCCTGATATTTTTTGATTGCTAATTTTTTTTTCAACTATTTTGACGGACTCTTTAACGGCAGTTTCATTGGTAACATCAAATATTAATGGAGTAAAATTTTTACCAAGTTCACTAGAAACTTTTTCAGCATCATTTTCATTTCTTACGGAACCAAATACATGATAACCATTTTCTATGCAGAGTTTTGAGGTTGCATATCCAATTCCAGTAGAAGTTCCTGTAATTACAATAGATTTCATTTATTTCCGCATAGAGATTAAAAATAATAATCTGGCGGAGAGGGTGGGATTCGAACCCACGAACGAGTCACCCCGTTGCTGGTTTTCAAGACCAGTGCTTTCGACCACTCAGCCACCTCTCCGGTCAAGTAAGTTGTGAAATTAACTTATTTTTTAGATGTTTACATTAAAATTCTTATTTGCGTAAAGTATCAGTTTAAGACGTTTTTCTTCATCCTTTGGCACTATATTGGCACTAGAATTAATCATTGCACCAGTCCATTTTATGGCCTTTTTTATAAACTACACCGAGACCATTCTTAACTAATAAACCAGAGACGTCTACACCATCTACGATTAAGTAGGAAAGCATTCTCCCAAAGTAATCTCTCTCATACTCAGTTCTAAATTCAATTGTTTCAGAATTTTTAATAAGATCATTCAAAAAATCTCTTGCTTTTAATCCCAACTCTAGTTCTGCGTCACACTTTGGTTTAGATATTTCAGGAGTATCAAGTCTAAGCAATCTTATTTTCTCATTTTGGCCATCAATAGTTGCATAGCATGTATCGCCATCATAACAATATAGATCGTTATATTTCCTTAAGGAAATGTCAGCATTAGCATGTGACATTAAGATAAGTAAAATGATAATCTTTTTCAATTATTCAGCAAATTTTTGTTTAATTTAGAAACTTTATTTTTGAGACAGTTAGAAGAGTCAAGAGCGATACTATTAGACACAAAATAGTGCCCCAAATGATGTCTGAGATAACAATTTCCCAATTAAATACATTAAAGACAGCTTTTACGGTTAGTGCGTATGTTGAGTAGGTAACAAACCCATAAACCATGGATGGTAGGATAACACTATTAATATTTAAGTTTTTTAATGGCGATATAACAAAATACACCAAGCCAAATACGAATATTAAGTAAAAAATAATAGCTGATGTTATATCTAAATTGATTTTTAAATTTGAAGGTAGGTTTTTATTGTATAATTTTACTACAAATGTCTGTATTCCAATTGTATCTATAATTAAAAAATAGAATAAAGTTGTTAAATATAGTTTAATCATTAGATCATGAAGATAATTAAAAAAGAGACACTAATCAATGCATTTTTAGCTGCTATTGGTGGATTTATATGCATTGGTTTTTTATCATATCTAAATATGTCAATCGATGGTTCGGTTTGGTTAATTCCTCCATTTGGCGCCAGTATGGTTTTAGTTATGGCTGTTCATGAAAGTCCATTGGCACAACCTAAAAACTTGATACTTGGTCATGTATTGTCAGCACTATCAGGTGTTTTAATTTATACATTACTTGGGCAAACATTTTATTCTCTAGGTGCTGGAGTAGCATTAGCAATTTTTGTAATGATGATTACAAATACAATTCATCCACCAGCAGGAGCAAATCCAATAATAGTAATATTAGGCGGTAAAAGTATAAGTTTTATATTCTTGCCTGTTGCAGTAGGAGCTTTGATAATAATTATTTTTGCAATTATATATAATAAAATATTAGGTAGAAACTACCCAAAGAGTCCTGCTAGTTAGTACATTTCTCTTTTGGCTTTTTTAATCTGTTCGCAATATTGATCAATAAAAGACTCTCTCATTGGATGAGGAGGCAGTTTATCAAATTTTAAGCTTTCAATGTTTTTTAATTGATGCGTAGATATTTTGGTTGCACCAGCAATTGATTTTAAATCTAGAGAAATAGATTTTCTAAGTTTTGTTAATTCTTCAATTTTAGATACTAAATCATTATCAATATCGTTCGATTTATCCTCTTTTGTAGGATTCATTACAAACATGCTGTCGTTCTCATTTAATACCATTATTTAATATCATTTCTCCCTAGAATGATAGGTCTATTATGATGACAGAATAGGGAATAGTATGCCCCTAATCTGTCATTGGGCTTTGTAACAATTTTCATCTAATAGGATAGATATGTAAAATTAAAATATACCCAAAATAAGAATTATTTTGATTTTTTCACGTTTTGGGTATATTTATATAATTAATGGAAAATAGTCTCAATATTGAACACTTAGAACAAAACATCTTGTCCCTAAAAAAAATTAACTTCCAAAGTTTTGCAATCCACCATTTAGCAAATTTTAATAATTTCTTCCACAATTTAGGCAGTCATGAATATGAAATTGAGCAACAATTTGGAGAGAGGGTTGATATTAGAACAGTGGGGCCACAATCCTTTGTGATGATTAATACTATAATTTATGAATATATGCATTCGGATAGTAAATATCATTCTGAAATTATAGATTTAGATCTGCCGATTGATCACTATCTTAAAGATAATCTGCTTCCTGCAACATATAATAAAAAATGTACCTACGAAACAATTTCAAATGCCTATAACCTTCCAATAGAAACAATCAGAAGACATTGTAAAATATGGATAGATACCGGCATTATGTTAAAAAATAAAGAAAGAGGCATACACACAGATCTTGATGTTGTTCTTAACTCAAATTTATTCAAGCAGACTCATTTTAAAATCGCTCAAACAATGGTCGATAGTTGGAAACGATTAATAGGTAATATGAATCAATTAGATTTTATTAAATACACTATATATTTTAATCCCCACTCAATAAAAGGTAGTAAAAAAATTTCAAGAGATAATTATGTAAAAATTATTTTTAACTTAAATTATTTTTGGTATCGTGCATTAACTTACTTGAAAAATGCTCCTCTTACTTTTACCGAATTAAGCGTCCTCTCGTCAGCGCTTTATTTTAAAAATGAAGATAAGGTATTATATGCTCATGAAAATACAAAATATTATGATAATGAGATTTTGATCCCAACAAATATTAATTCCATATCTAACGCTACATTAATTCCAAGGGAGACGACAAGAAGAACAGTTCATAAATTGATAAAAAAAGGAATTTTAAGAAAAGAATCTAACCAAATTTACATCAACAATTCTTTACTCGAGGGACAATTTAATCTCAGTGAAAAATTTAAAAATAAAATAATTCAGGATGCTATGGTTGTTTTAAAAACATTCAATTCTGCTTTAACTTAATTTTCTAAGATATCTTTTCAGGACCTTCAAATAAAACTCCAGATTTTTTTAGTCTTTCTAGCAATACATCTCCAAGGCCAGATGCTGTTGTCAGTACGCCGCCATTCACACTTTTATCAATTTTATCTTTATCAAGGCAGATAGATAGAGCTGATTCACAAATAAATCTAGCAGTGCTTTTATATCCAGGATCACCTTCTCCAAATACTCTAAACTTATATTTTTCCTTATTTTCAGTTTCAACAACAAATATGCTTTCAAACCAACCGTTGTTCTGAACTTCTTCACTTGGCCCTGTACCAGGGGTAGGAAATAATGGCCTGAAAATTTTTCTTAATGGAGTAAACATAATTGTACTCAAAATAGCTAATCCTACTGTAATCAATAATGCTGAAGAAAATTTCTTCGTCATCATATATTCATTATAAACAAAATTAGAGCCGTAACTTTGCTGTCTTTTTTCTAATAGACCAGCACTTCTTCGTACTACTCTAGTGTTTGCTATAGCCATGACAAATGGGGCTGACCATTTATTAATTTCCTTAACATTTCTGATTGAAAATGAATCTTTGCTGTTATTTTTTTGCATCTGAGTATGATTATCACCAGGATTAAGGAGAAACGGATTCCCAATTTTATGTTTAGTTTTGTAATCGTTCATAGTAAAACCAGTTTCTGTTGTTCCGCCACTAATGCCACCATTTCCAGTATGATATCCGTCAATTGAGACGATGGGCTGATTTAAAGTTTTTTTGCAAAAATAGGCTCCCATATCAGAAGGAATTGAGTCGTAGCCACATGATGGAATAATAAAAATACCTTTTTCCTCAGCTTTTGAGTGATATCTATCTATTAAGTCTCTAACCCAAAGGTTTTCTCCAGTTATATCAACATAATGTGTTCCATGGTTAATACATTCCTGAACTAAATTATTACTATATTTGTTAAATGGACCTGCAAGAGATGCGATAACATCTGTTTTTTTTACTAGCTCAGCAAGGGATATATTATCATGACTATCAGCAACAAAAACTTCAGGCTTCTTTTCTGTATTTGCACTAATTTCCTCCAGCTTTTTTGAATTTCTGCCCGCAATTGCCCAGTTAAGGGCAGGGTAGTTTTTATCTAAGTATTTAACTGCAATTTGACCAGTGAACCCACTTGCTCCAAAGATAATTAAATCAAATTTCCTGCTCATCGACGTTTAAATACTCAAAGTTATATGCTATTTTAACTAATGCTTGATTGGATTATAGGCTCAATGGTTACAATAGCATTCTTTTTTCTACTTTATTGGGCATTAACAATTATAATTGGATAGAGTGTTTGAATTTATAATCCCCTTATTTCAGGATTTATCTCTTTTATTATACGGGATTTCATTTTTAATACTTTTACTAATAGTAATAAACATTTTATGGCACTATTTTAAAAATATGTAATTAATTCAATTAATTATTATATAAAATTAATGTTATAGATTAATAATAATTAATAAAATGGTTTAAATATATGATTCAAAATATTGATTTAATTGATAAAATTATACCAATTAAAGCAGTTATCGCACATGTTAATAATGATATTACAATTGATTCAGCTAAAAAAGCTATGGAGAATGGTTTAATTGAGCCGATTCTGGTTGGTAACGAAAAATTTATAAGATCTGAAGCTGAAAAATTATCATGGAAACTAAAAGACGTTGAAATAATAGATTCACTTAATGAGATTGAATCCGCGCATATTAGCTGCCAACTAGCTGATAATGACCAAGTTTCCTTAATAGTTAAAGGTCATATGCATACAGATGTTTTAATGGGTGA
>CABWZX010000016.1 GCA_902510025.1 uncultured Pelagibacteraceae bacterium
CTCATCCAACCCAATGCTTTTGATATATTCTTTTTGCTCATCAGCGTTTAGTGAGGCGATTTGTGATTCAATATCTGCTGATATAATAATCACTCCTTGAGCAATTTTATCTTTAAGTTCTTCGGTAAATTTATTTCCTGAGGATATTGATGCTTCATCAACATTACAAACATATAATACAGGCTTATTAGTGATTAAATTAAATTCTTTGATTACCTCACTTATCTTGTCAATGTCAGGATACGAGATGACTTGATTACTAGTTTCAAGATGTTTTATAAGTATTTCCGATGCGGCTACTTTTTTTAAAGACTCCTCATCTCCACTTTTAGATTTTTTTTCCAATCCAGATTTAATTTTCTCTAGAAGTTCTAAGTCAGAAAGGATTAGTTCTGTATTTATTGTTTCGATATCATCTAGAGGGTTAATTTCATTATTTACATGAGTAATGTTTTCATCTTCAAAACATCTTACAACATGGATAATTGCATCAACTTCTCTAATATGAGAAAGAAATTTATTTCCTAATCCTTCTCCTTTTGAAGCCCCTTTTACTAATCCAGCTATATCATAAAAAGTAAGAGAAGTTGGGATAGTCTCTTTAGATTTAGCTATATTACTAAGAATATTAATTCTTTCATCGGGTACAGGGATAGTGCCTTCATTAGGTTCAATTGTACAAAAGGGATAGTTTGCTGCTTCAGCAGAAATCTTTTTTGTTAATGCATTGAACAAAGTAGATTTGCCAACATTAGGTAGTCCAACTATGCCACATTTAAATCCCATTAACTTAATTTAATTTTATTTAAGAATGACGAATGCTTCTTATTTACTAAGAGATTTATGTTCTTTGAAATATTTTTATTTATTAGAGATAGAGATGACCACTCTTCTTTTTTAAAGTCTGATAAGACGTATTTTTCTACTAAACTTTTCTCTCCAGGATGGCCAATCCCAATTCTTATACGATTATAGCTCTTGCCAATATGTTCATCGATCGATTTAAGGCCATTGTGACCAGCTGAACCTCCACCATTTTTAATTCTTATCTTACCAACCTCTAAGTCTAAATCGTCATGAAAGACAAACAAATCTTCATTTTTTACTTTAAAGAAATTCACAATTTGACTTATTGAGTACCCACACTCATTCATATAGTCATTGGATTTAAATAGAATAATATTTTTTCGACCAATGTCTGATTTAAAAAATTTCCCATTAAATTTGTTTTTTTGATTATCGATATCAAGCGTTTTAACTATCTCATCTATCGCCAAGTATCCAATATTGTGTCTATTGTATTTATATTGTTTTCCTGGGTTTCCTAAGCCAACCAATGCAATCATAATAGGAGTATAAGTAAATAATTTGAGAAAAGAAGAATCTTTAAGATTTTTCTTCTGGTTTTCCTTCAGACTTATCATCGTCTTTAGAATCTTCTTTGTTATCTCCACTTTCATCAGCAGGAGCTTCACCTTCGCCTTCACCTTCACCTTCACCTTCAGCAGAAGTTTCAGGTTCTTTAACAACTGTAGGAGCTGCAACAGATGCAACTGTGAAGTCTCTATCAGTAATTAATGGCATAACACCATCAGGAAGTGTAACACTTGAGATTCTGATAGTATCTCCAATCTCCAATCCATCTAAATCAAAGACTATTTCCTCAGGAATATTACTTGCTGGGCAACTTAATTGAACAGTTCTTCTATTTACGTTTAAGACTCCGCCACGTTTTAATCCAGGAGATGTTTCTTCATTAATGAAACGAGTTGGAATATCTAATGTAATCTTTGAATCAGGAGCAAGTCTTAGAAAATCAATATGTATAGGTTGATCAGATAGGGGATGGAATTGCACTTCACGAGGTATTGCAAGATTTTTTTTACCATCAATATTAAGTGAAAATATTCTAGTTAAAAAACCTCCAGCATTGATTTCTTTTTGTACCAATATTTTGTTCAATGAAATATTTACAGGATCTTCTCCAAGACCGTAAATCACAGAAGGGATCTTACCTGCAGAAATAACTTTCTTTACGTTAGATTTTCCTGTACCTGATCTAATTTCGGCATCTAAATTTGTTTCTTTGCTCATAATGAATTTAGAGGTCTTAAATTAATTTTAAATAGAAGGCAAGGACAATCAGTTAAAAGTTAAATAGACTAGAAACAGAAGATTCTTCTGATATTCTTTTAATAGCTTCTCCCAACAAATCAGAAACGCTAATTATTCTGATTTTCTTAGATAATTGGGATTTTTTATCAGTGTTGATTGAATCGGTTATAACAAGCTCAGTTAGCTTAGATTTTTCTATTCTCTCAATTGCTTTTCCTGTTAAAACTCCATGAGTAGTATAAGCAGTAATACTAGAGGCGCCAAGCTCTATAATCTTGTCAGCTGCGTTACAGATCGTTCCAGCAGAATCGATTATATCATCTAGAATTATGCAGTCTTTGCCAGCTACATCACCAATAATATTCATCACTTCGCTTTCACCTGCCTTTGGTCTTCGTTTATCAACTATTGCAATAGAGGCACCTAATTTATTTGCTATTGCACGAGCCCTTACAACACCTCCGATATCTGGAGAAACGGCAACCAAATTTTTCATGTTATACTTTTCATTAATATCTTTTGCAAAAACAGGGCCAGCAAATAAATTATCTGTAGGAATATCAAAGAATCCTTGAATCTGTTCTGCGTGAAGATCTAAAGTTAAGACTCTATCTGCTCCCGCAGTAGTTATTAAGTTCGCAACTAATTTGGCAGAAATAGGAGTCCTTGGACCTGGTTTTCGGTCTTGCCTTGCGTAGCCATAATAAGGGATAACGGCAGTTATTCTCTTGGCAGAAGCTCTTTTTAATGCATCGATGATTACTAAGAGTTCCATTAAGTTATCATTTGCAGGGAAAGATAATGATTCAATAATGAATACATCTTCCCCGCGTATATTCTCTTTGATCTCTACATATACTTCTTCGTCAGCAAATCTTCTTATTGATGCATCAGTGATCTTATCACCTAAATATTTGGCAACTTTTTCTGATAGGGGTAAATTACTGGTTCCTGCAATAATTCTCATTGTTTCTAGTCTTTTATAACAATTGTTGAAATCATTCTACCATAATCATTTTCTTTTTTTAGAATGGATCTTCTATTACTAAAGCAAAGAGTTTCTTCAGCAAAAGTGTCTATATTTATTGAGCAAATATCACTAATTTTAAGCAATTTTAGTTTATTTATAATAAAATCTCTTAATGAGAAGAGGTAATGATTTGATGAGATTTGAATAAAAAATTGTTCATTTTTCTTGTTCTTTGAGGTGAATATTTTATGAAAGTCTTTTCTTACATAATATGATTTTTCGCCAATGCATGGTCCTATCGCACATTTAATGTCTTCTGTTTTTGATCCCAAAGAAGTCATGTTCTTCAGTGTATTTTCAATGATGCCCGAAAGTGCACCTTTCCATCCTGCATGGCATGCACCTATGATTGTTTTTTTAGAATCATAGAACATGATAGGCGCACAATCTGCAGTTAAAATAGAGAGTATTAAATTTTTCTTATTTGTTACAATTCCATCGTATAGGTGTTTTTCTTTGCTAGGCTTATCCTTTAATATAATCGACTGATTAGAATGAGTTTGATGAAGTGTTATAATATTATCTTTGGGCAGATCATAGTAGCTTGCAATGTTTCCTATGTTTTTATTAATATTTTTCGATGAATCATTCGATCCTTTCCCACAATTTAGACTTTTGTATAGTCCTTTTGAATTTCCACCCAATCTAGAAAAGAAGCAATGATCAATTGTCCTAAGATTATCTGCAAAAAACATTTAATATTCGGCCTCAAATATTTTAAATAAATTTCCCATTTTGTCAGAGTTAGTAAGTCTTGAAAGTTGATCCATAATTTTATCTTTAGATTTAGGATTAGAAATCATTAACTGTTCAGCTCTAACATTGATGCCGTTCATCTGTAAAAAATTAGATTGAGTGCAGACATTAATATTTTTGAGACCAACCTTTTTAGCAATAAGCAGTAATTGATTAAAATTTACATGGTAAGTAATGTCCTGTTCTCCAATATTGCTTAATACTTCAGTAGATTTATTATCTTTTATTGATTGAAGAGAATTTCTGTTGGTTGGCTTGATGTAGCCATAATCAGCAATTAACAGGAAACCCCCATTATTTTTAATTATTTTTGTAACTTCATTAAATATGTTGCCTGTTTCCTCAGAATACTCATAGAAATCACCATCTTTTAATTTGAGACCCATTTCCTTAACTACTCTTTTACGTGCAGCTGATTTGTCAAATACAAGGTTTGATTTGTTATCTATTTTAATAATTGTTTCATATAATTTTCCGTTTACAGAGCTTATCTGGCACATAGGCAGGCAATCAAAGAATTCATTTGCAATAATGATGGAATAATTATTTTTAATTTTTTTAAGGCTGGAGTGCAGTTTGCAATTTGGAAATTCAATTACTAGTTCGGACCTGTATTTTTTATTTATCTCAACAAAATTAATTGAATAATCTATTTCTTCATCAAGGCTCTTCTTAAATATTCTTATTATATCTTTCATTAGAGTACCTCTGCCAGGACCAAGTTCAACTAATTCAAATTTTTTAATTTTTTTTTGATTAATTTTATTAATTATTGTTAGAGCTATAATTTCACCATAAAGCTGTGATACTTCTGGAGCAGTAATAAAGTCACCTTCTTTACCAATTGGATTTTGAGTAGTGTAATAACCTAGATTTTCATCTTGGTGAGCGATTTTAAGAAATTCATCAAGATAAATAAATGATTTTTCATTTATTATTTTAATAATGTTATTTTTCAACATTATTTTTTTGATGATACTATCATGATAATAATTCCTGAAATGATCATTGGTATGGATAAGATCATCCCCATTGTTAAGAAAGTGTAAATATATCCAACCTGAATATCTGGTTCTCTACTGAACTCTACTAAAAATCGGAATAGGCCATAGAATGAAAGAAATAATCCCGATACATAACCGGGTCTTGATAATGTTTTAAAGAAAAATATCGATATATTAAGGATAATAAATAAAAGGATGCCTTCTAAGAATGCCTCATAAAGTTGACTTGGATGTCGGTACTGGTTGTCGGCGGTCGGAAATATAATTCCAAAGAATGTTGATGAGGGTCTTCCATAAAGTTCTCCATTAATAAAATTTGATATTCTTCCGAGAAAAATTCCTACAGGTGCGGAAACACAGATTAAATCGCTTAATTCAAAGAACAGAGTTTTATATATTTTCGAAGTATATAAAGCTGCAATTATAATACCAATTAAACCTCCGTGAAATGACAATCCACCTTCCCACACATAAAATGTATTTAAAGGATTCTGCAAATAGAATTCCAGGTTGTAGAAAACTATATATCCTAATCTTGCTCCTAGTATTAACCCAATAACAGAATAAAAAACTAAATCATCTACTAGTTTTGAGTCAAAGCTAGATTTTCTATCGTACAAATATTTATTAAATGATAGTTTTCTTATGTATATCCAGGAAAACAAGAAACCTATAATATAAGCAAGAGAATACCATCTTATTTCTAGTGGACCCAAAGATAGCATAATAGGACTAATTGATGGAAAACTTAGATAAATCATTGTATTTTAGAATTAATTTTTATAGTTTTAGCATCCTTTATGTCAGGTGAGAATAAAATCTTTAATTATATTTCAGATCGAATAATGGATACATTCGATATATTAATATCAATAAAAAAAGAGATTCAAATACATAAAAAATTTAGATCTGAAAGAGAATCAAATAACAAAAATATAAATAATCATGGCATTTCTAAAAAATAATAAATTCTTAATTTTAGGTGCTGGAAATATGGGCACCTCATTCATAAAAGCATTGCTTCAGAACAAGATCTCAGCAAGTAAAATCTTTATTCTTGAAAAAAGAATATCTCCTGAATTAAAGAAAATTAGACTTAAGAAAAAAATTAAAATTCTAAAGGTAGTCTCGAAACTCCCCAAAAATTTTAGACCAGATATTGTTTTGTTAGCGGTAAAGCCAAATCAGCTTGATTCTGCAGTAAACGAAGAGCTTGTTAATATTATTTCAGATTCATTAATCATCTCAATAATAGCTGGGAAAAAGATTCGTGAATTAAAGAAAATAACTAGAAATAAGAACAATACTGTAAGAGCAATGACAAATACGCCTGTATCATTAGGTATGGGAACTTCAATTCTTTACTTTGATAAAGGAATTAAGAAAAAATATAAGAATTTAGCTAGAGAGTTTCTTGCTTTAGTTGGCCAAGTAAACGAAGCAAAGAATGAATCGGCTATTGATTCATTTACAGCAATTTATGGAAGTGGCCCTGCTTACATATATCTAATGATTGAGTCACTAATAAAGATATCATCTAAAGCAGGTCATAAGAATTCTGAAAATATGGTTATTCAAACTTTTCTAGGTTCTTTACTCCTTCTTATGTCTGGTAACAGTAATGCAAAGACTCTAAGAGAAAATGTAACTAGTAAAGGAGGAACAACTCAGGCGGCTCTGTCAATATTAAATAGTCATAATGGCATGCCAAAATTACTCAGTAGAGCAATTAACAAAGCTAGAAAGAGATCTATAGAATTGAGTAGTAATTAGTTTTGAATTTCAATAACAACTTCTAAACCACCAAGAAAACTGTCATGCAAAGTTATTTTTCCATTAATAGAATTTAATAAAGATTTTGTAATTGCAAGTCCTAGTCCAGAATTATTAATATTTTGATTTCTACTTTTGTCTATTCTATAGAAAGGTTTAAATACATTTCTTTTTTCTTCATCCGAGATGCCTAAACCATTGTCATGTATATTTATTCTAACGACATTGTTAACAGCTTCTGCTTTTATCTCAATTTTTGTAGCATTTTCTACTGCGTTATTAAGTACATTAGTAATACATCGAACAAAGATATTCTCATTAACATAGGATTCCTCATCATTTATGATCTCTAATTCAATATCTTTATCTTTAAAGTGTAGGTCATTTTTAATTTTTATTAGCGCTTCTATTGGATTAACAATATTTTTTGAATCTACTTCTTGATTAGCAGCAAAATCAAGATATTCAGCTAGCATTTCATTCATATGTTTTATTTCATCATTTAACGACTTTTTTATTTTTTCATCCTTAATAGATTCACTTTGCAGGCGCATCCGAGTTAAAGGAGTCTTTAAATCATGACTAACACCTGCAAGCATTAAAGATCGTTGCTCAATTTGTCTTGTAATTCTATTTTTCATTTTTAAAAATTCAGTAGATGCAAGTCTTACTTCAGAAGCACCTGATGTTTTAAAGTCACCAATATCTTGACCTTTACCGAATTTTTCTGCTGCCTTTGCTAATTTTTTTATTGGTCTAATTTGATTTCTCAAAAACAAGAATGAAATTATTATTAGTATAGAAGAAGAAATTAAAAGCCATCCAAGGAAAACATGATTTCTTGAGGTAGTAATTCTATCTTCAAGTATGCCTATTTTTATTATTTGGTCTTTAATAGAAACTAAGATATTGATGCTCTTATTTGATTTATCGGGCTCAATAACATAAGGGTATTTAATTTTGTACCTCAGTTCTTTGTTAAGATTTTTGAATACTAAATTTAATGGCTCCAGTTGATTATTAAAATCTATTTCTTCTTCTATAAAGCTGATTTGCAGACCAAGCGTTTTACCTAAATCATTTTTTATCTCATTTTCTGTTAAATTTTTTTGTTCAACCTGATCAACGATCATGTTTACTTCAGCGGCAACAGATCTTGCAAGTCTAGAAAGAGTTCTTTCCCAAAGACTATTAAAGTAATATGTAAGCATGATTATTTGGAAAGTAAGTATTGGAAAAATTACAATTAACATTGCTCTTCCTAAAAGATTTGTTGGCAAAAATTTCTTAATCATTTTTTAGTTAATCCACAAAACATATCCAGAGCCTCTCTTTGTCTTTAAAAACTTTGGAATTTTAGGATTTTTTTCTATTTTCTTTCTTAATCTGTTGACGCATACATCCAAAGTACGCTCTTGAGCAAACCCAAGAGTTTTAATTAGATGCTCTCGGGAAAATGATTCACCGGGACTTGAGGATAGAATACCTAGTATCTTTATTTCATTGTCGTTTAAAGACAAGTCTTTGTTCGCTCCTATAATTTTACCATTTTTTAAATCAAGTATAAGTGAGTCAAGCTGGATTTTCTCTTTATTTGGTTTCTTTGATGTTTTATTTAATATATTTTTTATTCTTAATAATAATTCTTTAGGCTCAAATGGCTTGCCAATATAGTCATCTGCTCCTATCTCAAGTCCGTGAATAACATTATCTGTTTCTCCCATAGCAGTGAGATGAATTAATGGAACAAGTGTTGATTCTCTGATTTTTTTAGTTAGTTCATATCCATTCATTCCAGGCATCATTATGTCAATAATTATAAGATCAAAAGATATAGAATTTAATTTTTCTAAGGCTTCTGCAGCATCGGCAGCAGTTGATACTAAAAAATTGTTTTCAGTTAGAAATTCTTTTAATAATTCACGAATTTTATCATCATCATCAACTATTAATATATGTGACTTAGTAAAGATCATATTATTTCAATGAAATTAAATTGGATAAAATTTGATTTAAACCTTGAACAGAATTTATTCCTGATTTCAAAAAAGCAGATGATAATTTTTCTATTGAAGGCTTTAATACTTTATTCAGCATACTATTTGCACTGTCAGTCAGATATAAATTTTTCTTTCTAGCATCCTCAGTATTTGTTTTCTGTAAAATGAAATTTTTTTCAATTAAAACTTTTAAGACCCTATTAAGACTTTGCTTAGTTATATCAAGATTAATCATTAACTCATTAAAAGTAATTCCAGGGTTTAGATTTATTAGCAAAAGACATTTGATGTCGGCTATTCCAAGATTTGTCTTTTCAATTTTTGATAATATAGATTTTTCAAAAAATTTATTAACTGAAAAGAATTCATAGAGAGATAGTTTGATCTTATCATCTCTTAAGTAGAGCAAAGATGATGATTTATTGGCAGATACGTTTAAGTCAGACATGCTGACATAATAAGGAGAAAAATATATATTAATCAAGGAATTTTTCTGTTAATAAACGTAGTCTTAATTAAGCTTAGAATTTATGGAATTAGCCCCTTTTGATAAAAGAGATGGATTTATATGGCTCAATGGAAGTTTTGTTCCATGGAATGATGCCAAATGCCATATTATTACTCAGGGAATGCACTACGCAAGCTCTGTCTTTGAAGGAGAAAGAGCTTATAAAGGGAAGATCTTTAAATCTGAAGATCATACAAAAAGACTTTTTAAATCTGCAGATATAATCGGCATTAAAATCCCTTACACTCAAGAAGAGATCAATCAAGCAAAAGTTGAACTTATAAAAAAAATGAATTTTGAAGATTGCTATGTAAGGCCTATTGCTTGGAGAGGAAGTCAACAAATGGGACTATCCACTTCTAATGCTGACATTAATGTAGCAATTGCTGTATGGGATGATTGGGCGTCATATTTTAAAATAGAGGATCGTAAGGCCGGCTTGAAATTAATTACTTCACCATGGAAAAGACCGTCTCCTGATACAGCCCCATGTGAAGCCAAAGCTTCAGGACCATATGTAATTTGCACTATGTCAAAAGAGTTTGCAGAAAAACAAGGTTACCATGATGCTTTAATGCTAGATTACAGGGGATATGTTGCTGAAGGAACAGGAGCAAATATTTTTTTCGTTAAAGGTGATAACATTCATACACCTATTCCAGATTGTTTCTTGAATGGAATAACTCGTCAGACAGTAATTCAAATGTTAAAGGATCAAGGTTTAACAATTGAAGAAAGGCACATGAAACCAGAAGAGATTCAAAATTATGAAGAAGCTTTTCTAACTGGTACTGCTGCTGAAATTACACCTATTCAATCAATAGATGATGTTAAATTTACTACTGGAGAAGATTCTAAAACTTATAAATTTATGCAAGATTTTCATAACTTAGTAAGGTCTTAGTTTTTAGCCGCCTTATAATATTTATATCCACTAACAACTGATAGAATCATTGCCATCCAAAGGGCAGCTATTCCCGCATTCATTAATATTATACTAAATTGTGATGAAAGTGGGGCTAATAAAATGAGAAAGAGACTTAACATCTGAATTGCAGTTTTTATTTTCCCTAAGTTAGAAACATTAATGACAGCATTACTATTTGCTGCGGAGTAATATTCTCTTAGTCCTGAAACAAAGATCTCTCTACAAATGATTAAGAAACCAGGTATTAGTGATAAGTGCACAATAGTGCCATTTATCATAAGACAAATGATAACAGTTATTATAAAAAGCTTATCTGCAATAGGGTCCAACATTTTACCAAAGCCGCTCTCTATGCTCATTTTCCTCGCGAAGTATCCATCAAAAAAATCAGAGGCTGAGATGGCCATAAATAAAAGTACTGCGTAATAATTAAATTTTTGTTCTGAAGACAGTATCATTAGAATTAGAACTGGAAGTGAAATAATTCTAAAAATAGTTAAAATATTAGGAAGGTTTTTCATTAGTTATTAAAGTAATCATATATTTTCTCTGATAGCAACTTGCTTATACCCTTGATCTTGGATAGATCTTGAGAAGATGCGCTTTTGATATTTGCTATAGATCCAAAGTGGTTAAGAAGTAATTTTCTTCTATATCGACCAAGGCCTGATATTGGTTCTAACTCAGAACTTTTCATATCCTTCTTTCTTTTGGCCTTATGTGCCCCCAGTGCAAACCTGTGGGATTCATCCCTTAGGCGCTGAATAAAGAAATAAGAAGGAGAGTCTTTTTTAATAAATCCTTTTTGATCATTATAAATAATTTGATCTAGAATACTTTTTCTGTTTTCACCTTTATAAATAGAGATTACTTTGATGTCCTTAAGTTTTTTGTCTTTAAGTATTGTTTTTGCTAGATCGTAATGACCTTTACCGCCATCAATTAAAATTACCTCAGGAAGATTATTGTGTTTTTTTTGATCATTTATTGCCTCTTTACTAAAACGTCTATTTAAAACATGAGACATCATTCCATAGTCATCACTTGACTTAACCTCATCTTGATTGATGTTAAATTTTCTATATGCTTTTTTATTAAATCCTTCTTCCGAAAAAACTACCATAGCTCCTACTGCATTCTTTCCAGATAGATGACTGTTATCATAGGCTTCGATTCTTTTTATATTTTTTTTAATTTCTAATACGCTTTGAAGTTTTTTTAGAGTTTGTTTGTTATTCATTGATTGTGTAATGTGAGCCTGCAGAGATAGATTAGAGTTTTTCTTTGCATAAGTCACAATGTCTAGTTTCTTTCCTTGCTTTGGAACAACAAAGTTAGTCCGGAATCCATAAATTGACCGAAGAGAGTTAATAATTAATTTTTGATCTTTTAAATTTTTATTCATTAGAACGTTTTTAGGAGGTGTATATTTTGTATAAAAATCTACAATGAATCTTTCAAGTATCTCTGATGTTTCTTCTTCATCACTATGTTTAGGAAAAAAAGATCTATTTCCCCAATTTTGACCAGATCTGTAGATAAATACTTGAACACAAGATTTATTACCCTGCCTGGATATAGAAATGACATCTGTATCTTTAATGTCTTTAAGATTTATGTTCTGTTGGCTCTGAATTTGAGTTAGAGCAACTATTTTATCTCTATAACTTCCAGCCTTCTCAAAGTTAAGCTTTTTGCTTTCAGTATTCATTTTAGAAGATAGTTCTTGTTGGAGATTACTCTGTTTTCCAGATAAGAAGTCTTCGGCACTTTTTACTGAATCTAAGTAGTCTTTTTTATTAATAGTATAATCAACACATGGTCCACTGCACCTTTCAATTTGATATAGCAGACATGGTTTAGATCTATTTTCAAATATTGTATCTTCACACGATCTTAATAAAAAAACTTTTTGCAGTATTTTAAGAGTATGGTCTAGTGAAGAAATTGTAGCAAATGGTCCATAGTATTTCCCGATTGATTTTTGTTTTCCTCTATGTTTACTTATTTGAGGATAGTCATGTTCATAGTTTATAAATATATATGGAAAGGATTTATCATCTCTCAAAAGAATATTAAATTGAGGCTTTAACTTTTTAATAAGATTTGCTTCCAAAAGCAGAGCTTCTTTTTCTGTTTCAGTTATTACAACATCTATCTTGTTAACTTGAGTCACCAATCTTTTGATGCGGTTTGATAAGTTGTTATGATTTAAGTAGCTCCTGAGTCTATTTTGAATATTTTTTGCTTTTCCAACATAGAGTATCTTGTCTTTTGCATTTATCATTTTGTAGATACCTGCAGAAGTCGGCTGCTGACTTACTATTTTTTTTAAATTATTGAGGTTCTTCATTTTTCAGCACGAGAACGCTCAACTTCTATTCCAGCACTTTCAGCACCTTGAATCGCATCAAGTTTTTCTAATCGTATTTTCATTGTTTCTATTCTTTTATTTTTAAAACATTCTTGAAATATTTTTTCAGCAAGTTTTTCTAATAGGATCGTGTGCCCTGATTTAATAATCTTTTTAATTTTCTTTGAGATTTGATTATAACAAACAACGCTTTGAAGGTTATCATCATTAATATTTTTAGGATTTTTAACTTTAGCTATAATGTTGATTCTAAGAGGTTGCGTTATTTCCTTCTCATGCTTGTAGATACCAATACTAGCCTGAATTAGAAAATCATTTAGAAAAATTAAGTCATAACCAGAATTTTTATCAATTAATTCTGTTTCTGATTTTAGTTCACTTAGTTTTAACACATTTTTATTATTCATGATAAGTGTTCGCCTCCATCTACAACAATAAACTGACCTGTTATCGAATTAGATTCAAGAAGAAACTTTACTGTTCTTGCTATCTCTTTGGGTGGAGATCCTATTTTTAATAATGTTTTTTTTACCGATTTTTCAAAATGTTTAGATGATTGATGAATATTCTTTATAGTAGGTCCGGGTCCAATTGCATTCACACGGATATTTGGAGCAAATGATTTTGCAAGAATTTTTGTCGCTGAATGCAATGCTGCCTTAGATAGTGAATATGAAAGAAAAGAAATATCAGATTTAAGAACATTTTGATCTAGAATATTTATGATATGACCTTCTGATCTGGCTGGTAGTAGTTTTTTCAAATCCTTAGAGAATTTAAGAGGTGCATATAGATTAACATTCATATGTTTATCCCATGAATCAATTGTAAAGTTATTTATATTGTCATTTTCAAACACTGAAGCATTATTAATTAGACAATTAATAGGACCAAAAAATTTACCTGCTTTTTTTATTAGTCCTTCAGCACTTCTCTTTTTACTTAAATCACACTTAATTACTGCACATTTAGATCCTAGTTTTTGAACTGATTTTTTTAGCTGGGAAGCTTCATTTAAAGATTTGTAACAATGAATGATAATATTATTAGAGCTGTTTGAGATGGCCAAAGCAATTTCTTTCCCAATTCTTATTGAACCCCCAGTAATTAAAATATTATTATTTTTACTCATGCAATCACCGAAAAAATATAGATGATATAGAATATAATAAATATCAAAGATGTAAATTTACCCATTGTGAATTTTAGAAGGGATAATCCAATTGCAATAATAGTTGATAAAATTAAGATATTGATATGCAAAGAGATTTTATCTGGAATAAAGAAATTTAAATTTCTTGATTGAACTATAAGAATTCCTGGCAAGAAAACAAAAAGTATATTCATTATATTGCTGCCAATTACATTTCCTATCCCTATAGATCCTTTCTTTCGTACATAAGAGATTACAACTGTTGCCAATTCAGGGAGAGAAGTTCCAATTGCTAATATTGATATACCAATTATTGTTTCTTCAAGTCCCAATGAAGTAAATATATTAAGAGAGCTATCCAAAAATACTTTACCTCCAATAAAAATACCAAAGAATGAGATCATTAATTTTAAATATGTAAGATTGGAAAATTTATTTATTTCATTTTCTCTTTTATCTTCTTCATAGTTTCTTAATTGATTTAGAAAAATGATAATTAGAAATATGAATCCTGCAGAGTGATAAAGGTTAATTTCATCTACTAAATAAAAGAGAATTGAGAAATATGCTGTTATTATCAATAAATAAATATTGTCCTTGTAGCGAATTTTACTTAGATCGATCTTGAAAAAGAATGATGAAACTCCTAGGACTAAAAGTATATTAGCAATATTTGAACCAATTACATTTCCAACGACAGCATCTGTGGCAGGGATAGTTTTTGATGCAGCTATTATTGTAACAACCAACTCAGGGGCTGAAGTACCAAAAGCAATTATCGTGAGACCGATTAGAATTGGAGGTAGTGAGAATTTCTTAGCGATCACATCGGCACTATTTATCATCTGATCTGCACTGTATAAAAGCAGAGAGAGTCCAATTAAAAGAATTAATATGTTTAAAATCATTTAAGTAAAATGCCTTTTCTTTTGCCTTTTCTTATAACCTATCTTTCGTTGGGTAGGTAATTCTAATTCATTGTTTTCAAGCCTTATAATCTCATCTCGAATTTTAGCTGCTAGCTCAAAATCTAGATCTTCAGCGGAATCAGTCATTTTCTTTTTTAATTCTTTAATGTGTTTATTGAGATTATCACCTACTAGATGATTGGTTGGACTATCTTTTAGATCTATATTTATACGATCATTCTCATATATACTTTCTAGAATATCGCTTATATCTCTCTTAATT
>CABWZX010000017.1 GCA_902510025.1 uncultured Pelagibacteraceae bacterium
CGAAATATAGAAGCATTACAGCTTTATCTAAAGGTCAAACACCTGGACCAGAATTATCAATTAGTAAGCTTGTTACTGCATCAAAAATGCAAGATGTGTCTTCTTATGCTCTTGATCTTATGGATATGTCAGGGACAATACATAATGAAAAAAATCCGATATTAAAAAACTTATTTCAGAATGGATATTTTTTCTCAGCTGCAATGAGAATTGCAGGAGGAACAGACGAAGTCTTAAGGAATATTATTGCTGAAAGGGTCTTAGGTTTGCCACAAGAAGAACGACCTGATAAAAAACTTCCTTTTAACAAATTGCCATCTGGAAAAAACTAAATACTTCAAGTGTTCAGTACCATTATTAGTAATATTGCTTCTGGCGATCTTATTTTCTCAATTTCCCTCTTAATTGCCACAGGCTTGTTTGCTGGATTCATAGCTGGTTTATTTGGCATAGGTGGTGGTGTAGTAGTAGTACCAGTTTTATATTATATTTTTACACTTGCTGAAATTGATGAAAATATTCGCATGCACTTGTCCATAGGAACTTCTTTGGCAAATATTGTTCCCATTTCAATTATTTCAGCATTCAATCATGCTAAAAGAAAATCAGTTGATTTCAGTTTACTTAAATTCATATTTATTTCTGTAGTCTTAGGGGTTATTTTAGGGTCTGTTGTGGTTTCATTCCTAGAAGGAATTAGTCTAATTCTAATTTATTCTATCTTACTAATGATTGTTGCAATGCAATTCTTTTTTTGGAAAGACAAATGGAGATTGGCTCCTGAGTTTCCAAAAAATATTTATGGGCATACTTATGGTTCTACAATAGGGTTTTTAGCTACACTTATTGGTGTAGGCGGAGGAGCGATGAGTGTTCCAATATTAAAGCTCTATAATTTTGAAATACACAAGGCTATTGGAACAGCTGCAGGTTTAGGTACTATTATAACAATTCCAGGAACGATTGGATTTATATTAGCGGGTATCAGTAATGATGTTTCGCTGCCTTGGAGTCTTGGCTACGTAAGTTTAGTAGGACTGCTAATGATTACACCACTAACTATGATTGGTGCCCCATTAGGAGTAAGGTTTGCTCATTATTTATCTAAAGGAAAGTTAAATTTTATTTTTGGCTTATTTCTTTTGATAATGTCTTCAAGATTTTTTATAGAATGGATAAGCTTAATAAGTTAGTTTCTGGTCATAGTCTCCTATTTTTCCAGTTTTATTTAAAATATCATTTATTTCTTTGAAGATTAATTTTATTTCTTCATTAGAATCAAAACTCTCTATGACAATAACAAGTGAGGGTTTATTCGAAGATGCCCTAATTAATCCCCACGATCCATTATTAAGTTGAAACCTTACACCATTTATTGTGCTTATGGATTCAATGTTCTGATTAGCAATCATATTTTTGTTATTTTTTAATTCTTTTATTTTATTTGTGACCCATTCTACTACTTCGTACTTTTCATCGTCCTTGCAAAATGGAGCCATAGTGGGGGATTGAAAAGTTTGAGGAATATCATTCTTAAGTTCAGAAAGCTTCTTAGGATAAGACCTATTTAAGTATTCAAGCACTAAGATTGCAGATTTTAATCCATCATCAAAACCTAGACCAAGTGGTTCATTAATAAAAAAATGTCCGCTTTTTTCAAAACCACAAAGTGCATTTATTTCTTTTACCCTTCTTTTCATATGTGAATGTCCAGTTTTCCACATATCAACTGAGCATTTATTCTTTTCAAGTATTTTGCTTTTAAAATACAGCCCTGTTGATTTTACATCTATAACAAACTTAGATTCTGAATAAGTTTTAGATAAATCTTCAGCAAGCAATAATCCAATCTTATCAGAAAAAATTTCTTCTCCTTTATTATCAACTACTCCCAATCGGTCTCCATCACCATCAAAAGCAAGGCCTAGGTCAGCATTATTTTTCTTTACAGAATTGGATAGATCTTGAAGCATAGTCATATCTTCAGGATTAGGATTATAGTTTGGAAAAGAGAAATCTAGGTCACAATGTAGATCTATTACTTCGCAACCAAGTCTTGATATAACTTCGGGAGCAAATGCTCCAGCAGTACCATTTCCACATGCCAATACTACTTTTAATTTTCTATCGATCTTAGTAGAACCGAGTAAATAATCTAAGTAATCATCTCTTACATTATTTTTAAAATTATACTGTCCATTCATCTTAATTTCAGGCGATTGATTTTCATTAATAATGTTTTTAATGCTTTTTATGTCTGTTGGGCCAAAAGTTAATGATTTTTCAATTCCACACTTAATTCCAGTCCAGCCATTTTCATTATGACTTGCTGTAATCATCGCTATGCTATCAGTATTCAGATAATGCTGAGCAAAATAAACCATGGGAGATAAAGACAAACCTATATCTGTCACATTTATTCCTGAAGCCAATAACCCTTTTGCAACATGGTATTTCACCTCTTCACTATATGATCGGTAATCGTGTCCTATAACTATAGAAGAATTTTCACCTTTTTTATTAGAAATAAATTTTCCAAGTCCAAAGCCAAATAACTCTAGACCTTTTTTATTAATTTCTTTTGGATAGAGCCATCTTGCATCATATTCCCGGAAACCAAATTGGGAAATTTTAGGCTCCTCAAGCTTTTCATCAAAATTAAAACTTAGTTCACTTTGATTTTTAAAAGTATACATAATTAACTTGATTTTAATGAGTGAATATACAATAGTTTTTATGTTGGTTCACGTAAAGTGAATAAAAGGGAATAAGGTTAAAAGCCTTAGCTGTTCCCGCAACTGTAGCTAGGAAGTTTTTGTACATTAGCCACTAAATTATTTGGGAAGGCGTACTTTAACGAAGATCTAGAAGCCAGGAGACCTACCAACTAAAACATAGTCATCCACAAGTAATCGGGATAATTATTTGGACATATTTGTTAGAGGTGGCTCTAATTAAAGGAGAACAAATATGTTACGGAAGATTATAATTTATATACTTTTTACTTTTCATTTACACAGTTTTAATTACGCAAATGGTAATGAAATCTGGATTGCGCCAAACTCAGATGAGTATTCCAGATTATCTACCGGCTTAGCTGGTTCATTTATTACAATTATTAATGAAGAAGAAATAAGTCAGTCAAAACATAAAAATGTAGCACAAATAATCTCATCTTATTCTGGAATACAAGCTCGAAGTACTTTAGATGGAGCTGAAGGTTCATATGCTACCATTGATATGAGAGGATTTGGAGAGGCAGCAAAATCAAACTCTTTAATTTTGATTAATGGGCGAATTTTAAATGATTTGGATATGTCAGCTGTAGATTTTTCAAGCATTAGTCCAGAATCAATTGAAAGAATAGAAATTATTAGAGGAAGCTCCGGTTCAACAGTCTATGGTCCAGGAGCGATTGGAGGAGCAATAAACATAGTTACTAAATCTTCAAAAGATATAGAAAATCGGTTGGACTTTTCAATCGGTTCTTTTAATAGTTCAGAAGGAAAATTTTTACTACAAGAAGCGATTAGTCATGAGCAAACAGTCACTATCTCAGGAAAAATAATTTCGTCTGACACTTATAGAGACCAAGCAGATTTTGATCAAACTGCTTTGTTAGGTACTTATAATTATGATAATTCAGATATAAGTAGTTACTTAGATTTATCCATAAATGAGATAGAACAACTTTTACCAGGACCACGCATTATTGGAGGATATTATAATTACCATCTTTGTAATTTATATAGCTCCAGTAAGACTGCTAAAAATATTGGCGGCTGGGATAACTGGCATGCAACATATGGAGCTGATTATGGACTGAATAATAATCTATGTAATGTAAATCAAAGAGATGATTATGCTAATACAGATACAATGCATGCAAGAACTGGGATAAAATTTAACTTTGATGAACTGACAAAAATTTTTGCTAACATTTCTTACAAAGATAAGACCCAAAAATCTTTCTCTGCTAGTAATGGTAATACAGTCTCAGTACCAGCCAATGGAGATCGATACATCAATACTGCATTAGATGGTAATACGTTTGATTTTAGAATTGAAAAGACATCAGTAAATGAAAAAAATTCAAATATATTTTCTATTGGATATGATATTAATCATACTTTCTATACTTCTAATAGATATAGAAGAGAAGGTGAGAGTATAGGACAAGCTATTAATGCTGATCAAAAATCGAAAGGGCTATATATTCAAAACTCATTTAATATTTTTGATTCATCTTTAGTGGTTTCTTCAGGGTTTAGATATCAAGAAACAGAATTTCAGGGAAGAAGTGCAGTAGATACAAACGTAATCGGTTTTGCTTATACAACTGCTCATCCAATATATAATGAGACAGATCAAAATACTGCATATAATATTGGCTTAGAGAAAAATTTTGATCCTTTCACAAGTATCTTTGTTCGATATTCAAAAGGCTTTAGAACTCCCAACATTGATGAACGAATTCAAGCAACTACTTCTGGATCATTCGCATTAAAAGACCAAACATCAGAGGACATTGAATTAGGAATAAGATCAAAAAAAAATAAAACTAACTTAGTTGCAAGTTTTTTCTTAATGGATACTGAAAATGAAATTCAATATAATCAGAGTGTAAATACAAATTTAGATCCCATTGAAAGAAATGGATTTAATCTAGACTTAAATTATAAAATTAATAATAAGAATAATATAAAAGCATCTCTCAGCTATGTTAATGCTGAGTTCACTTCTGGAACATTGAGCCCAGGAGGAGGCGGACCAAGTTCATGTGATTATTCCAATACTACTTACTGTAGCAACTCTTCTACGTGGCAAAATCTAATGGGCGGTGGAACTTCGTATAGTTTATCTGGAAAATCTGTACCATTAGTTGCGCCATTAAATTACAATATTTCAATTGAGAGTAAGATAGGTGAATCTACTTTTTTTGATATTGAATTAGAATATACAGATGAAAAATATGTTTCAAATGATCAGGAGAATATAGAACCAAAGATCCCAGATTATTATATTTTAAATACTAAGTTTCGATCTGATCGTAGAGGACTAGTTCTAACTTTTGGCGTTAATAATTTGTTAGATAAAGCTTATTATAATTATGCAGTTTCAAGCACATTCCATGATGACAATCATTATGGGACTAGAGCTGTTTATCCTTTATCAGACCGCAATATATTTTTTGATTTAGGATATACTTTTTAATGAATCAAAGTTATAAAGTAAAAAAAATGGATAATAATAATTTTAAATTTTATTCTGCACTGGTGCTAATGATTATTTTAGCTTTTAGCAGAGTCATACCACATCCACCAAACTTTACACCGATATTGGGAATGGCTGTTTTCGCAGGGGCTATCTTTGATAAAAAGGTTTATTCTTTTCTTATTCTTTTATTAGCCATGGTTTTGAGCGATCTATTTTTGGGATTCCATGGTAACATTTTTATTGTATACTTTGCCATATGTCTAAATGTAGTTATTGGAATTTATTTTATTCACAAAATTTATTATTTTAGAATCTGTGCTTCATTAGCTGCTGGATCCTTGGTATTTTTTATTATTACCAATTTTGCTGTATGGATTTCTTCAGGAATGTATCCTTATAGTTTAGAAGGTTTGCTAGCTTGCTATACAATGGCATTGCCATTTTTACAGAACACTATTATTTCTACGGTTTTGTATGGTGTTGGAGCATTCTTCATCTTTCAACTATCAAATAAATACCTAGTATTTAGACCAAAAAATTTCTAAAAGCCTATTGAATTTGCTTCTTTTTAGAACTATTTTGCAATTTCAGATTTTAATATTGAGGATGATATGGACACAGCTTTTTCAGAAGAAGATTTAAAATTCCAAATAGAGGTAAGAGATTTTATTAAAAATAACTATCCTCAATCACTTAGAGATTCTATCAATGCTAAGAGAAAAAATGGCAAAGATCTTTCAAGAGAAGACTTTACTGATTGGCATAAAATTCTCGGTAAACATAATGGATGGTCTGCTCCTAGCTGGCCAAAAAAATTTGGAGGAGCAGAATTTACTCCAACTCAAAAATATATTTTTGAACAAGAATGTGCAAAAGCAGAATGTCAGTATGTTATGCCTTTTGGTGTAAATATGGTTGGCCCCGTTATTTATACATTTGGCAATGATGAACAAAAAGAAAAAATATTTACCTGGAATTGTGAGCGGTGAAACTTTTTGGTGCCAAGGATATTCTGAGCCAGGCTCTGGTTCTGATCTAGCATCTTTAAAAAACAACGGCTGTTAAAGAAGGCGATCATTATATTGTAAATGGTCAAAAGACTTGGACTACAGCTGCAAACCATGCCGATTGGATTTTTTGTTTAGTAAGAACAGATCCTAATGCTCCAAAACCCCAACAAGGAATTTCTTTTCTTTTAATAGACATGAAAACTCCAGGTGTAACAGTCAGACCTATTTATTTGATGGATGGATCCAATGAAGTGAATGAAACTTGGTTTGATAATGTTAAAGTTCCTGCGGAAAATCTAATTGGTGAAGAAAATATGGGTTGGACATATGCTAAGTTTCTATTAGCACATGAAAGATCAGGGATTGCAGGTGTTGCACGTTCAAAAAGAGCCATAGAACGTATTAAGCAAATTGCGAATTCAGAGATGTCTTACGGCAAACCATTAATTCAAGATCCTGCTTTTCAAAGAAAAATTGCTGAAGTTGAGCTTGAATTAAGAGCGCTTGAGTATACTGAGTTAAGAACTTTAGCAAAAGATTCTTCTGGTAAAGGCCCAGGTCCAGAGACTTCTCTTTTAAAAATTAAAGGAACTGATATTCAACAAGGTCTAACTGAATTAGCTATGGAAGCAGTTGGTTATTATTCTAACCCTCATTTGGGATCAACATTAAGCAATGAATTTGTTGGTCCTGATTATGCTGCAAATGTTGCAGGAACATATTTTAATTTTAGAAAAGCTTCAATCTATGGTGGTTCAAATGAAATTCAAAGAGGCATCATTTCTAAAATGGTTTTAGGTCTATAATTAGAGCTTCTTATGAATTTTGATTTTACTGAAGAGCAAACTCTCCTGAATAACATGGTGACCTCATTTGTAAGGGATAACTATGACTGGGAAACAAGATGCTCAATAGTCAAAACTGAAGAAGGGTGGAAACAGGAAAATTGGTCTCAGTTTGCTGAATTGGGCCTATTAGGCGTTCCTTTTTCTGAGGATCATGGAGGTTTAGGTGGTTCCCCAACGGATTTAATGATTGTAATGGAACAGTTTGGTAAAGGTTTAGTTGTTGAGCCTTATCTTCCTTCAGTCATACTTGCTGGAGGCCTTATCACAAATTTAGGGTCTAAAGAACAGACGAATCAGATAGTTCCAAAAATTATTTCAGGAGATCAACGTTACGTATTTGCCTATGCAGAGCATCAAAGCAGGTTTGATTTATTTGATGTTAAAACTTCTGCAGCAAAAGATGGAGATAGCTATGTTATTAACGGCCTTAAGTCAGTAGTTTTTGGAGCTGGAGCAGCAACCCATATTATAATAGCAGCAAGAACAAGTGGAGATCAAAGATCCAAGAAGGGCATAACATTGTTTATGACCGAGATTGGTTCAGAAGGAATAACTCTTCAAAATTATCCTACTATTGATGAGTATAGAGCTTCAGAGGTGATTATTGAGAATCTCAAGGTATCTAAAGATACAATTTTAGGAGAAGTTGATGAAGCATATGATGTCATAGAAGAGGAAGTTGATAAGTCTACCATAGCTGCGTGTTCAGAGGCACTTGGTATTCTGGAAGTTTTAAAAGATGTAACAACTGATTATTGCAAGAATAGAAAACAATTTGGAAAACCAATCAGTAAAAATCAAGTTATTCAATTTAGACTCGTTGACATGATGATGGAATATGAACAAGCAAAGTCTATTTTATATATGGCAATAACTTCAGATTTAAGTAATCCAGATGAAAGAAGGAAGACGGTATCTGCTTTAAAATCAAGAATGGGGAAGGCAATCAAATTTGTTGGTGAAAATGCAATTCAACTACATGGCGGAATGGGTATGACTGAGGAGTATATGATAAGCCATTATTTTAAAAGAGCTACAATGATAGGTGTGCTTTTTGGAAATGTTGATTATCATATGAAAAGATTTATTGAATTAACTCAATCAAATATTCAAAAATTTGAAAATTAGAATTCTATAGGAAGAGGAGAATAACATGACAATTAGTTTCAAAGATAAGGTAGTAATAATAACAGGCTCAGGTAATGGACTTGGTCGAAGCCATGCACTTCAGTTTGCACAAAGAGGAGCAAAAATTGTTGTGAATGACCTTGGAGGGACAGTTGATGGTTCTGGTGGTTCAAGTGAGGCGGCCGAAAAAGTTGTTGATGAAATTAAAAAAAATGGTGGCGAAGCTATAGCAAATGGTTCGAGTGTTACTGATAAAGCTGGGGTAAAGAAACTAGTAGATGATGCAATGGCTGCTTTTGGTAGAATTGATGTGCTGGTAAATAATGCTGGCGTTCTAAGAGATAAATCCTTTGGTAAAGTTACTTTAGATGATTTTGAGTTTGTAGTTGATGTACACCTTATGGGTTCAGTTTATTGTACAAAAGCTGTATGGTCTATAATGATGGAACAAAATTATGGAAGAGTTGTAATGACATCTTCTTCATCAGGTGTATACGGAAACTTTGGTCAAACTAATTATGGGGCTGCAAAACTTGGAGTGGTTGGTTTTATGAATTCGTTAAAAATTGAAGGACAAAAATATAATATTAAAGTTAATTCATTAATCCCTGTGGCCGCCACTCGTATGACAGAGAGTCTAATGCCAAAAGAGGCACTTGAGAAATTACAGCCAGATGTTGTTTCTCCTGCTGTTTTATTTATGGCTTCTGAAGATGCGCCTACAGGCATTATGTTATCAGCTGGAGCTGGTGTTTATGCACTTGCACAAATTATTCAAGCTCCAGGAGTTGCTCTTACAGGTGATGATGCAAATCCTGATAAAATTGCTGAACGTTGGAATGAAATTTCTGATATGTCTGAGGCAAAAGCTCTTGTGACTGGAGCAGAACATACAACTGAAATATTTAAGAAGTTAACCAGCTAAATGGTTTCTTCAAGATACTCGTCAGTTATTGATCGATTATCAAATGGAGAAACAATACTTCTAGATGGTGCCACCGGATCTGAACTCGAAGATAGAGGTGTTCAGATGGATAATACTTGGTGTGGGACTGCTTCATTAGAAAAAGAAATACTTAAACAAATTCATAAAGATTACATTATGGCTGGTTCACAGATTATAACTACGAATACATATGCATCGAGTCGAATGTTATTAGAGTCAGGTGGGGTTGGAGATAGGTTTGAAGAAATAAATTTAAGTGCCATTAATGCTGCAAAAAATGCAAGAAATGAAACAGATCGAGATGATGTTTTAATTGCCGGATCACTTTCACATCAAGTTGCTTATGAAGATGCTTTTGAAACACAACAGGACAAAGAAAAGTATAGACTGAAACTTACTTCAGATTATTTTAAAAAAACCTTTGATGAGATGGCGTTATTTTTATCTGAAAATGGATGTGACTTTATTCTATTGGAACTAATGTATCGGCCTGACAGAATGGAAATTATTTTTGAGTCTGCAAAGAAAACAAATCTTCCGGTTTGGGCAGGATTTTCTGCAAGAAAAGGCCAAACCCAATCACTCTCTTTAACTGATGATTATGAACTTTCATTTAAAGATTTAATTAAGATTATAGATAATTATGACTTAGATGCTGTAGGAATAATGCATTGTGACCTTGATGTTGTTGAGGATTGCATAAAAGAGCTTCGTCAGGCTTTTGATGGTCCTATCATGGTTTATCCAGAAGTGGCAGTTTTCAAATTCCCACATTATGATCTTAGTAAGGTAATCTCACCTTCTGATTTTCTAGAAGAAGCAAAAAAATGGAAAAATCTAGGCGCTCAAATTATTGGTGGTTGTTGTGGAACCTCAGTTGAACATATAAAGGTTTTAGAAGATTTATAAGTTGATTTTACGAACTGGTTCTTTGCTTGGGTTGTGAAGCAAATACTATCTCTGATAAGCCTGCCAAAATAATCATCGCACATCCAACTCCTTCACGCCAACCAAATAATTCTTCAGTTAGTAGAGCAGCACTAACTGATCCAACTACAATTTCAAAAAGAATAATGATTGAAAATAAACTCGCCCCAATTCTACTTGGGGCACCTAAAATAACTACATTTGTTGGTATATGAAACAATATCGCTATCAAGATCAGCCATGGCATCATTTGAATGAATGAGTCTAATGATGGCGCAGGTCCAAGATAATCCCTTAGAAGAAATGCTTGAATTAGAGTGAACAGTCCGCCATAAAAAAAGAATGAGAAAAGTATTGGATAAATACCCTCAGGCTTTTTCATTTCCATTCTGACAGCAGATGCTGCAATTAAGACTCCTCCGAAAAGTGCAATCCAATCACCAGAATTTTGTGGGATTGGAATTATCCCATCCTGCCCAAAAACAATCCAAACTCCTGAAAGTGCCAATATAAGAGTTATATATCTATAGTACCGAGGTAGTTGTCTTAGAAAAACCACCTCAAAGATTGTTGTCCAGACAGGAGTTATATAAAAAAGAATTAAAGCCCTAACAACATCAGTTAATAAAAAACTGTTTGCATAACAGGCTATCCCTCCACCAAACAATAATCCTATTAGAGGATATTCTAGGCCAGATGAAAGTCCTCTAAATTTACGCCATATAGAAATTGGAACTAATATTAAGAATGGAATAATCATTTGAGAAATAGTTGCCCATCCACCAGTTAAACCACCTGTTTCTAAGGCTCTTTGAGGAATCCAAAATAAACCCCACATGCCGGCAGCAATTAATAAAGAAAAACTAATTGTAAAATGATAAGGATGTCGGGAAGATTCAGTCATACATATTATTTATAAATAAAAAAAGAGCCTTGCTTAACTAACAAGGCTCTTAATTTTTTAGATTTATCTAATTAGGACTACGGAAGCCAAGCTTGCCATACATCCGTGCTAGATTTCCATTCTGCAACAGCATCTTCAACGCTTAAGCCATCATCACCAACTCTAACAAGCATTTTTGCTTGGTCAGTATTTGAGAAAGCCATTTTTTTAAAGAAAGCTAATGCTTCTGCATTTGCTGGATCATTGATCATGGCAGGATTCATATAGTTCATAGTGTAATCCTTTGCCCAACCTGTAGCCGGCCATGCATCAGTACCACAATCTTGCCAGTTATCTGCCTCAGTAAATGTAGGACAGTCTTTATTAGCAGGTAGATTTACTCCAACCATTTCATTTTTACCAAAGAAGAAGTGTGGTTCCCATAGATAAAGAAGGAATGCTTCACCTCTGTCATAAGCTGCTTGAGCTTCTGCTAAGGCAGCAACTTCAGTTCCAAGTTCAACAGCTTCAAAGTCAATTCCTAAAAGGTCTAACCTTTTTTGATCATGACAGTTCCAACCCGCAACTGGACAAGCGATTAATCTACCTTTTGATCCAGTCTCAGCATTAGCAAATTGATCTTTATAGTCGTTTAGATTTGACCAATCTTTAAAACCTGGATTAGCCTCAACAAAGTACTTAGGTACATAGTAATCTGACATACCAATAATACCTGTAGTGTAGGCAGATATTGTTCCATCACCAGAATATGACTTAACTACTTCACCTTCGTATACAAGGTCCATGTTAATCATAACATCATCTGCCTCAGCATAACTTGGCCAACTTTCGCATGCGAAGTCAATATCGCCTGCTGCGACTGCTTCCCAAAGACCAGTACCTGAAGGAAATACGATTCTTTCAATTTTATATCCTAGTTCTTCTTCTAGAATTGCTACTGCTACCTGACAAGTAATCTCTCCGCCAGTCCAGTCAGGAACAGCTGCCACTAAACGCTTTGCGTTAGCAGTACCTGCTGACAGAATCAGAAAAGAAGATAAAATCAGGGCAGCAAACGTTTTTGCAAATAATGATTTTTTCATTATGTCTCCCTTTTATTAATTAATTAATGAATAATTCTAGCCTGAAAAAGACATTGAAGTAAACTATTTATCAAGCTTATTTAATCTAACAATTTTCAATAAATATTGAAAAATTAACTTAATCCTAGTGCATCTCTTTGTTTCTTAGTCCATGCAAGACTTATACGGTCAATTATCATTGCAAGTAAGCATATTCCAATACCTGCTGCAAGAGCTCTTCCAGTATCAGATCTGGCTAAGCCGTTAAAAACTTCAAGACCGAGGCCTTTACCTCCAATGAGTGGTGTGACAATTTGCATTGCAAAAGCCATCATAACTGTTTGATTAAAGCCCATTACCAAACTTGGAACAGCCAGAGGAAATTTAATTTTGCTTAGAGTTTGCAATGTAGACCCACCAAAAGACTTTGAAACTTCTGAATAAGTGCTTGATACTTGAGAAAGTCCCAAAACTGTTAGTCTAATAATTGGTGGGATTGAATAAATTATTGTCGCTAGAAGGGCTGAGAATGATCCACCACCAAAAAACATCAATACTGGAATTAGGTAACAAAAATAAGGAAGAGTTTGCATTGCATCTAATATTATCTCATTAATTTTTTGGAACCTCTTATTATAAGAAGCTAAAATTCCAATGGGTACACCGATTATAAAACAAAGAAGAACTGATATCAGAACAGACGATAATGTAATCATCGCTTCTGTCCAAATATTACATGCTCCTATAAAGAGTAATAAAAGTGTACTAACGATAGCAAACCTAAAACCAACTGAAGTCCAACTTAGGGTAATTAAAGCTGCCATTGTGTACCAATAAGGTAAATAGGTTAGATATACATCTAATGGCTTCAAAAGATAAATAACAACTGTTGATCGAATTGCCTTGGTAATTGAAATAAATGTTGGATTTATAGTAAGGGATTTAACTCCTGCGGCTATCTCCTCCCGTATTGATAAATTCCAGGATTCTGGAAACGATCCAATGCTTGCAACATTGGAATCGTAGAAACTAATACCTATTAAAATAAGTATCCCTGAGAAGAAGAAGTAATGAAGGTCTATAAATTGCTTTAATGAATTTGCAAAATCTTTGTGACCAAGTGATATAATGTAGCTGATTATTGATGAAAAAATTCTAACAATAGTTGAGAACACAAAAGCAAAAGCAAAATGAATATATCCAAGAGGCTTCTCAGCCATTCTTGCTAATGGATAAATCTCCCATGTTTGAGGTAAAAGGTAAAATTTTTGACTATCTGATGGTAAGGTAATGGGTTCATTGCTGATTGCCTTGCTAAATCTATCAAACATTATTGCCATAAATAAAACACAAAGGCCGCCTTCCATAGCAGCACCAACATCAAGTTTTCTAATTGCTACCCAAATTTCAGATCCTAAACCTTGAGCTCCAATAAAGGTTGCAAGAACAACTAATGCAAGAGCCATCATTATTGTTTGGTTTACGCCCATCATAATGCTTGGTAGCGCTAGAGGAATTTGAACTTTAAATAATATTTGACTTTTTGTTGAACCAAAAGCAGTAGCTGACTCTATAGTTTCATTTGGAACCTGACGAATACCTAGGTTGGTAAGTCTGATAATTGGCGGCATTGAATAAATCATTGTTGCTAGGATTGCTGGAGCCCCACCAATTCCGAAAAAAAACATTGCTGGAATAAGATATACGAACGCTGGCATAACCTGCATCGTATCTAAAACAGGTTTCATTCCTCTTTCGAATCTGTCGCTTAGGGCACAAAGAACCCCAAGTATAGCTCCAACAATCACAGACAATACAACTGAAAGCCCCATTAACGCCAATGTCTCCATAGCTGACTCCCAAAGACCAACCATACCCCAATACATGAAACCAAATACAATAAGTAACCCTAATTTTATTCCACCATAGGCTAGAGAAGGAATTAAAAGCAATGCAACAACAAATATCCAAGGCGACTCTATTAAAAAATCTTCGAGCATGAAGTAGCCATCTTTAACGTAGCTTGCAATTAAACGAGTAATCCACCTATAATGCTCTTTAAGATAATCTTCACCTTGATTAACCCAGGCAGTAAAAGTAAAAG
>CABWZX010000018.1 GCA_902510025.1 uncultured Pelagibacteraceae bacterium
TTTACACACCAAAGTCCTGCCATCGCGTCTAAAAATTGTTTGTTATCACTGTTTGTTAAATAAACTCCATCAGCTTTTGTGATAATAATGCTACCTTCTTTTGCGAGTTCTTTATAATCAGTAAATGGATGCATATGATGAGCAGTGTCAATCTGCTGCCATTGCTCTGTTGTTCTATTTAAGTGTGCCATAATTATTTAAATGCCTGTATTCCTGTAAGATTGCGCCCCATAATCAAAGTGTGAATATCATGGGTACCTTCATATGTCTTCACCGTTTCAAGGTTTAACATATGTCTTATAACATGATACTCATCTGATATTCCGTTTCCACCTAAAATATCTCTCGCATTCCTTGCAATTTCAAGACATTTTGAAGCATTATTTCTTTTAATAAGGCTAATCATATTTGCATCAGCTTCATTTTCATCCATTAATCTACCAACCCTTAATACGGCTTGAAGACCTAACGCGATCTCAGTTTGCATATCTACTAATTTATTCTGCACAAGCTGAGTGGCAGCAATTGGTTTTCCAAACGCAATTCTATCAAGAGCATATTGACGAGCAGTAGAAAAACAAAACTCGGCTGCACCAAGAACTCCCCATGAGATTCCATAACGTGCACTGTTCAAGCATTCAAAAGGGCCTCTAAGTCCTGTTACGTTTGGTAATAAATTATCTTCAGCACAAAATACATCTTCCAAAACTACCTGACCCGTAGAAGAAGCACGCAGTGACATTTTGCCTTCTATTTTTGGAGTAGATAATCCTTTTGTTTCTCGATCAATAATAAATCCTCTAATTACTTCGTCATCATCTTTTGCCCATACAATGATAACATCTGCAAAAGGTGAATTACTAATCCATGTTTTTGTACCATTAATAAGATAGCCGTCTTTTATTTTTTTTACTCTTGTCTTCATTGATCCAGGATCACTGCCTGCATCAGGCTCAGTTAACCCAAAACTTCCAACCATTTCACCCTTTGCTAATTTTGGAAGATATTTTTGTTTTTGTTCTTCGGAACCAAATTTATAAATTGGTAGCATTACTAAACTGCTTTGAACTGACATAACTGATCGATAGCCACTATCAACTCTTTCAATTTCACGTGCAATTAATCCATAAGAAACATAGTTTGCGCCAGCACAATCATATCCTTGAATAAATGAACCGAGAATCCCTAAATCTCCCATTTCTTTGACTATTTCTTTACTAAAGTTTTCATTTCTATTATCGCCAATAATTCTTGGCATTAACTTATCTTGACAATAAGCTTTGACTGATGATTGAAGAATCTGTTCATCAGAAGACAACTGATTCTGACTAATCAATATATCTTCCCAAGAACTCAAAGATTTTCTTTCAGATTTTTTATTCTCAATATTTATGACCATACAAAAATGTTATATGCTATATATAAAGCTAGTAAACTAAATTTTAACTATATGTATTCACCCAATAAGCCACTTGTAGCAGTATTTGCCGATGTTGTCGTTAAAGAAGATACTCAAAGAAAGTACCATGCAGCTGGAGCTAATTATATTAAGGCAGTGTCTAATGCAACAAGCTGTATCCCAATTATTTTGCCTGCTCTTGGAGAATCAGAAAATTACAAAAATGTTATAAAAAAATTTGATGGAGTATTACTTACTGGAAGTTTATCAAATGTCTATCCTGAATTTTATAACAAAGAAAAAGTTGTTGAACCACTTGATATAGATCGAGACAAAACTGTTCTTCCAATGATAGATTTTATTTTTGAAAAAAAGATTCCTCTTTTAGCAATTTGTCGTGGGTTTCAAGAAGTTAACGTTGCCTTAGGTGGCTCACTTCATGCTGACATACATGATGTTCCTGGAAGAATTGATCACAGAGCTCCTGATTCAAAAGATCCCGAAGTTCAATTTGCCAAACAACATGAAGTTTATTTAACCTCAAATGGAAAAATGGAAAAACTTGCTGGCACTCCTACTATTGATGTAAATTCATTACATACTCAAGGTATTGATAGTCTTGCAAATGACTTAGAAATTGAAGGTGTGGCAAAAGATGAAACAGTAGAAGCTATTAGTCTTAAAAACTACGATGGTTATTTTTTTGGAGTACAATGGCATCCTGAATACACTGCAACCACTGATGATTTTTCAAAAAAATTATTTAAATCTTTTAGCGATTCAGTTGAAAAAAATAGTTTAGATAGAATCAAATAATAAAATTACTGTAGATGACAGTACCTATTGTTAATATTGATAGAATAATTACAACAATCTGTCGTGACGTATTTTTCTTTGTCAGGAAATTAAAAATTAGTCCGCCTCCCCAGCACCATAAAGAATGAGATATTGTTTGAATAGTAAAAAATGTAACTGCAACTATTGAAACTTCCATTAACCAATTAATTTCTACCTGGGCATTGCCGAATGAAGTAAATTGAGTGTACGCAGCTATAATCATAGCCCAGGCTTTAGGATTTAATGGGTGTACTAAAAGACCATTCATCAAACTTGGAATATGATCTTGATTCTCCGAATTATTCTTATCTAATTTTAAAAAAAGAATTTTCCACGAAAGCCAGAAAATATATGCTGTTCCAACAATCTTAATTATATTAATCAGCATTTCATTGGAATGAATTAGACTTAAAAATCCTAAACCTAATCCTATCGTAAGAAACAGCTTGCCACATGTAACCCCTATAACAAAAGGAATTGATTTATAAAATCCAAATCTTGCTCCTGAGCTCATTAAGACTAGGTTTGCCGGACCAGGTGTAACAACCATGATTGTCGCAAAAATAAAAAAAGCAGGATATACACTAAGACTCATTTTATCTATTTTTGGATATTAAAATTGAAGTATTAATTGCAGAAATCAAGCTTGTCTCATTTGCAATAAATTTTTTAGAAATATCAAAACCTGTTCCGTGGTCAGGGCTTGTTCTCACATAAGATAATCCTGCTGTATAATTTACTGTATTTTCAAAATCTATAACTTTAGCTGCGATTAAAGCTTGATCATGGTACATACAAAGAAATGCATCGTATGTCTTTAAATTGCTAGATATAAATGCTGAATCTGCAGAGATAGGACCATTTATTCTAATTTTTCTTTTTTTACATTTTTTAATTGCTGGAATAATAATCTTTTTCTCTTCGTCACCAATTACACCTTTGTCTCCTGAATGTGGGTTAAGTCCAGTAATCGCGATTTTAGGATTACCTTTTTTAAAGTCTTTTTTTAGAGTCTTATGAATCAATTGACTGGTTTCTACGATCAATTTCTCTGAAATATTTTGAGAAACTTTTTTCAATGGTAAATGAGTAGTTAGAGGAACAGCTTTTATCTTACTGTTAATCATCATCATGCAAAATGCTTTTTGCTTGTCTTTTTTTGCTAGGTACTCTGTGTGGCCTTTAAAATTTTTTTGAATTTTATTAATAATTTCTTTTGAAATAGGATTAGTTACCATAGAAGTAGCATCGCCATTTTTTACAAAATAAACTGCCTTGTTGATAGATTCTAATATACTCCTTGAATTTTTTTTGTTTGGAAAACCAAGCTTTGTTTTCTTATCAATTTTAATTGCAAATACTGGCAAATAATTCTTAAAGTATTTTAGAGCATCTTTAGGATGATCAATAATTTTTATCTTTACTTTAACTCCCATTTTTTTGATTATTTTCTCTACGTATGAGGGATCATGAATAACAAAAAAAGGTGTCTTAATTTTTTTACTTTTCCAACTCTTAATAGTGATCTCAGTTCCAATACCTGATGGATCTCCCATAGTTAATACAACAAGATTTTTTTTATTTATTTTCTTCATTAAAATATTCCAAAAAATTTCTTCTGAAACTTACTCTCACAATCCTGTAATTGGTTTTGATAATTATTTGCGCGAGATTTAACTTGATTTGCAACATCAATTAGCCAGTCTTTACTCTTATAAGTTTTATTTTTAAATCCTCCATGCCCTTCATGATAAGCAAGGTACTGATTATAGGCATCGTTCTTACTAACATTATTTATCGTATATGTTTTATTAATATACCAACCGGTAAAATCTGCAGCATCTGCAAAATTAACACGAGAGGCTAATGGTTTGTTATTTTCTTCCCTATACCAATCCCATGTAGCATCTACAGCTTGGGTATATCCAAGCGAACTAGATTTTCTCTTCCATGGTATAATCCCTAATAACTTTGTTCTCTCTGGTTTTATCCTATTTTGGAAAGCCGACTCTTGTCTCATAATTGCCATCTGTACATGTATTGGCGCTCCCCATTTCTCCTCAGACTTATTTACAATACGATACCATGAAGATTTTTGTTCAAAGATACTACAAATATTCTGTTGTTGCTTTGGAGGTTTACTTGCACAACCAGCAACTAGTCCAAGGAAAATTATAAATATAATTATTACTCTCATTTAATAATGCATTTACTTTAGAGAATTTAGATAATACCTTTCCCAAACCTTAAATGAAACAAATAAATCAACCTATACTTTTAAGCTGGATCCTCCTTTTATCTCTCGCTACTATCTGGGGAGTAAATTTTCTTTTTATAAAATTAGCCGTTCTAGAAGTAGGTCCAATTACAAATGTTTTCTGCAGACTTACAATAGCTGCTATAATTCTTTATTGTTGTATGATCTTTACTGGCAATAAACTAATTTTAAAACCTAATTATATAATTTTCTATTTTGCCATTGGTGCTTTGGGATCATCAATACCATTTTTTTTAATTTCATCTGCAGAACAAAACATTGATGCTGGTCTTGCAGGGGTTTTAATGTCTCCAATGCCTTTATTAACTTTAGCTTTATCAGCAATAATCTTAAAGAATGAAAAAATAAATTTTTTAAAAGTATTAAGTTTTTTTATTGCGGCTTTTGGTCTCGTAGTCTTATTTGGATTTGAAAACTTATCTAAATTAGGTGGAGAAAACAAAATACAATTTTATAGTCAGTTGTCAGTTTTATTAGCAGCTTCTTGTTATGGACTAAATGCAGTAATCTCGAAGCTTGTACCCAAAATAAATTTTATTTCTCTTGCAACTGGAACAATAATTGCAAGTGTTATAATAATATTTCCCTTCACAATTATTTTTGAACCCTTTTGGCTTGCAAATTATGGAACACAGTCAATTATAGCTATTTCCGTTCAGGGTGTCTTTGGAACAGCTATAGCAAATCTTTTATTTTTTAAAATAATAGAGTTAGAAGGACCTGTATTTTTATCCTTAATAAACTTTATGATTCCTTTGATTGCCTATTTCTCTGGGGTACTTTTTCTAAGTGAAACTATAAAAATCAATGTTTTAATATCTCTTGGTTTAATTTTATTTGCTTTATACCTTAATCACCGAGCTTAATTAATGAATTGCTCACAATACATCACTCACGTATTGTAATAGTTAAATGTTAAGCATTAAAAATATTTCAAAAAGCTTTGGCGGAATTCAAGCAGTAAATGATGCCTCCTTGGAAATTAAGAAAGGTTCAATTACTGGTTTAATAGGCCCAAATGGCGCTGGAAAAACAACTTTATTCAATATTATTGCAGGAAATCTAGAAGCAAATTCAGGTCAAATATTTCTTGAGGAGGATAATATCACTTCTCTTCCATCTTATAGATTATTCGAAAAAGGAGTTTTAAGAACTTTCCAAATAGCCCACGAATTCTCAAAAATGACGGTGCTTGAAAATTTAATGGTAGTTCCTGGATCACAATTGGGTGAAAAAATATTAAATACTTGGTTTCAAAGAGGAAAAATTAAGGAAGAGGAAAAAATAATTAAAAAAAGAGCTGAAGAAGTCATAGAGTTTTTAAATTTATCTCATTTAACATATGAACTTGCTGGCAATCTATCAGGCGGACAAAAAAAACTCCTAGAACTTGGTAGAACAATGATGGTTGATGCAAAAATAGTTTTACTAGACGAAGTTGGCGCAGGAGTTAACAGAACACTGCTAAATGATATAGCAAATGCTATACAAAAACTAAATAAAGAAAAAGGATATACCTTCTGCATGATTGAACATGACATTGAATTTATTGGAAAGCTTTGTGATCAAGTAATTGTTATGGCCGAAGGCTCAGTTCTTGTAGAAGGACAGATTGAAGAAATCAAAAAAAATGAAAAAGTAATAGAAGCTTATCTCGGCAGAAGTGGTGCTGTATGAATAAATATTTCTCTAGCAGTAACATGACTGGTGGATACGGTGGGGTAGATATTTTAAATAACTGTGGAATAGAAGTTAATCAAGGGGAAATTTCTGTAGTTGTAGGACCAAATGGTGCAGGAAAATCAACTGCAATGAAAGCAATGCTTGGAATGATTACACTAAAATCTGGAGAAGTAATTTTAAATGGAAAAGATATTTCAGGTCTAACTCCTGAAGACCGTGTTGCACAAGGCATAGCTTTTGTTCCACAAACAATGAATATCTTTAGTGAATTAACTGTTGAAGAAAATCTTGAAATGGGTGCATTCCTCAGAAATGACAATATTAATAAAACAATTGAAGATGTTTATAAACTTTTTCCAATTCTAAAAGATAAAAAAAATCAATTAGCCGGTGAACTATCTGGAGGTCAACGCCAACAAGTTGCTGTTGGCAGGGCTTTGATGACCAAACCATCAGTTCTTATGTTAGATGAACCTACTGCAGGAGTATCACCTATTGTAATGGATGAACTATTTGATCGGATAATTGAGATAAAAAATACTGGTGTTGCAATAATTATCGTTGAACAAAATGCAAAACAAGCATTATCAATAGCTGATTTCGGGTATGTATTAGTAGGTGGAAAAAACAAATTTACAGGTAAAGGAAGTGAATTACTGAATAACCCTGAAGTAAGAAAGGCATTTCTTGGCGGTTAGTATGGAAAATTTTGATATTTTAAATGCTTTAATTCTTCTTGCCAATTTTGTTATTGTTCCGGCGATTTCTTATGGAAGCCAACTTGCTATCGCCGCACTTGGAATAACAATTGTCTATGCTGTTTTAAGATTTTCTAATTTTGCACATGGAGATCTAATGTCTTTCGGAACAATGACGGCCATTCTTTTTACTTGGCTATTTCAAAGCTTAGGAATCACTGGAGGCGTGTTGCCTACAGCTTTAATAGCACTTCCATTTGCTATAGTAGTTACTGCACTACTTTGCCTTTTAATAGATAAATCAGTCTATCGATTCTATAGAAAACAAAAAAGCCATGCTGTGGTCTTTATGATCGTTTCGGTTGGGGTAATGTTTATATTGAATGCTACAGTAAGATTTATTATAGGACCCAATGATAGAACTTTCTTTGATGGAGAAAAATTTTTAATAAGAGCTTTAGATTTTAAAGCGTCTACTGGCCTAGAGGAAGGACTTACAATTAAATCAACTCAACTTATTACTGTAATAGTTGCAATTATAACAATGCTTTTACTATTTTACTTTTTACAAAAAACAAAGATGGGAAAAGCAATGAGAGCCTATTCAAATAATGAAGATTTGGCTTTGCTATCCGGAATTAATCCTGACAGAGTAGTTATGATTACATGGATAATTGTGGGGGCTTTAGCTACAATTGCCGGAGTCTTGTATGGATTAGACAAAAGTTTTAAACCTTTCACTTATTTCCAACTGCTATTGCCCATGTTTGCAGCTGCAATTGTTGGCGGAATTGGAAATCCAATAGGTGCTGTAGTAGGAGGATATATAATTGCATTTTCAGAAATTATGTTAACCTATGCCTATAAAAAGTTTTTTATCTATTTATTACCCGAACATTTAGAACCTTCTGGCCTTACTCAATTCCTTTCAACTGATTACAAGTTTGCAATTTCATTCATCATTCTAGTTATTGTTCTTATTATTAGGCCAACAGGAGTTTTCAGAGGGAAAACGATATGATTGAAAAATATCGAGCACCTTTAGCATTCCTAGTAATGGCGCTATTGCTTGCAATCGTGGGATTTGGCCAATCTTGGTCAGTTGCCTTAGGCATAATTAACCTCTGCATTATATCAGCCATTATGGCTTTGGGGGTTAATCTACAATGGGGATATGCAGGGTTATTCAATGCTGGAGTAATGGGATTTACTGCTCTAGGAGGCCTAACCGCAGTCCTTATATCCCACCAACCAATTTATGAAGCTTGGTCGAGTGCTGGAAGCGGTATTCTACTAAGTGGATTTATTTTAATATCTGCCGTATTTGGAATTTACTTTGTTCATAAAAAAATAGAAAAAATCTTACTTAAACGCATTCTAATTATATCTATAATTGGAATTACTCTCTTTGGTCTTAATATTTTTTATGGACCGTCAGTATCTATTATTGAATCAATCAACCCAGCAAAAACTGGTTTCCTTGGAGGACTTGGACTTCCAATCATTGTTTCGTGGTTAGTAGCTGCATTTGTTGCCGGATTTGTTGCTTGGATAATTGGAAAGATAACTCTTGGTCTACGTTCAGACTACTTAGCAATTGCAACATTGGGCATTTCAGAAATTGTTATTGCCGTCTTAAAACATGAGGATTGGCTATCAAGAGGAGTAAAAAATGTTACTGGCTTAGATCGTCCAGTACCATATGAAATAGAGTTACAAGAAACTACTTGGTTTATTGATCTCATTGCATCAATTAATACTTCCAAGCTTCAAGCTGTTCAGATTCTATCTGATAGACAAGATATACTTAATAAGCTTGTAATTGATGGGTCCAGTATTTTTGTAAAACTTTGTTATGCAGGTTTATTCATTCTAGTCCTTTTAATTATTTATTTTCTAAGTCACCTTGCACTACAGTCTCCATGGGGAAGAATGCTAAGAGCTATAAGAGATAATGAAGATGCTGCAAGTGCAATGGGTAAGAATATAGTTGCAAAGCATCTACAAATTTTCGTAATTGGATCTGCTATCATAGGTATTGCAGGTGCAATGCTCACTACACTCGATGGACAATTTACTCCTGGATCTTATCAACCTCTGCGCTTTACATTTATCATTTGGGTTATGGTTATCGTTGGAGGTAGTGGAAATAATCTTGGTTCTATTTTTGGAGGTTTCTTTATCTGGTTTATGTGGATAGAGGCTGAACCGCTCTCAATTGCTTTTATTAGCTTGTTAACTAATGGACTAGATTATAACAGCCCTGTAAGAATGCATCTTATTGCAAGTGCACCACATCTCAGATTATTTATTATGGGATCGATACTGCTTTTGGCACTTAGATTTATGCCTCAAGGAGTGATTCCTGAAAAAGTATCAAAAGAATAAGGCCCAGTAAAACCGGGCCTTATTTAACAATTAAATCCTAACGGACTTGAATTGTGTTGAATTTGCCTCCGCCAATTTCTAGCTCTTTATAAGAACCAGAAGCTTCGCCAACATCTGAAAACTCAACATTTGTTGCGCCTTCATAGTTTACTTGTTTGCCATCCTTAAGAAGCTGTAAAGCTTTCCCAAGTTCACCTGGATAAATTTTCTCTCCAGGAGCATTAGCAACACTCATTACATAATTGGCAATTGAAGACCGGTCAGCTGAACCTCCTGCTTGCATTGCAAGAATAAGTAAAGCAGCCGCATCATAAGATTCAGGCTCAAATGGACCATCTCCTGGAATTCCGTTGGCTTTTGCAATTTCAATAAACATGTTTGCACCTTCAGATTCAGATCCAGGAAGTGTACCAAACGTACCTGTTAAATCTCCATCAACATTATCAATTAAACTTTGACCAATCATACCGTCAGCAAGAATAAATCTTGAGAAAGCACCTGTATCAAGTGAATTTTGAATAATGCCTCTTCCACCTTGGTCTACATAACCTAAGACAGCAACTTCAGAAGCACCTGATGCTGATAAAGTACTTACTTCAGCAGAGTAGTCAGCTTTTCCATCCTCATGAGGAACTTCAGTTGTTACTGTTCCTCCAAGTGATTTAAAGGCACCTACAAAGCTATCAGATAAACCCTTACCATAGTCGTTGTTGGTATAAGTCACAGCAACTTTATCAATACCTCTATCCATTACTACTTGAGCAAGAATTTGTCCCTGACGTGCATCAGATGGTGCCGTACGGAAGAAAAATCCTTTATCTTCAATTGTAGTTAATGCAGGCGAAGTTGCAGATGGTGAAATCATAGTTACACCATTTGGTACAGCAACATTATTTGCAATGGCTGTTGTTACTCCTGAACAGTCAGCGCCCATGATTGCAGCAACTTTATCAGCCGTTACTAATCTTTCTGCAGCTGATGTTGCAGCAGCAGAATCTACACAAGTAGAGTCAGCACGTGCAGAAGTTACAGTAGCTCCACCAAGAAGTGCTCCAGAATCTGAAGCTTCTTTCATAGCTAATTCAGCTGAGCTTGCCATTGTTGGAGTTAGTGACTCAATTGGACCAGTAAATCCTAATATTACACCAACTTTTATTTCACCAGATGCTTGATCTGATTGTTCAGAACAACCATAAAGTAGACCCAACAGCAGCACTCCCGCTATCAAACTAAATATCGATTTTTTCATTCTATATCCCCTTTTTCCTATTACTTTTAAGGATTATGCTAGCAAATGAAAGGTTGGCTATCAACTTGGATTTTAAAAATTAAACCCTTATAGTTCCTAGTAAATGAGCACATTATCTCACACGGCTATTATTGTGGCCTTAATAATACCAATTATTATTGGCCTTGCTTATATTTTTGCAAATAAGGAAAAGGGTAATCTTATTGAATATCAAAAATCTTCAAATTATGAATTTGTAAAACTTTCTCATGGACTGACTGCCTATAAACAATTTGGCTCAAAAGATAATACTCCAATTATTGTAATCCATGGAGCAACCTTGCCTTCAGAAGGTTTTATTGGTTTCTGTGAAGGTCTTGGCCAAAAAGGTTATTGGGTTATTTGTTATGATCAATATGGAAGAGGGTTTTCAGATCGACCAAAAATTAAGTATGACATGAATTTATATGTTACCCAATTAAATGAGCTTATAAATTATTTATCAATTGATAATGCAATTCTTTATGGAACATCTATGGGCGCCCCAATTGCTATTAGTTACTCTAACAAATATCCTAATTTAGTTCTTGCTGTAGGTTTACAGGTTCCTTTGGTTTATATAGAAAGCACGATGCTTTCAATAATGAAGGTACCCTATGTAGGAAATATATTATTTCATTTCTTTGGAATTTCTTTTATTAAAAACAGAGTTCTTGAGTGGCCCTCAGGAAATGAAAATCAAAGTATATTTATTGAAAAATATATTGAGCAATTAACTCTTCCAGGAACCGAACAATCTATTCTTTCTTCTTTAAGAAATGTTGGTTCAAAAGATTTTTATCCGAGTTATTTAAATTTTTCTAAACTTAATATACCTGTTCATATTTCATATGCTAATGATGATGATGAAATTGACCCTGCTTCAGTTCAACGTGTATTAGAAGTTACCCCTCATGCTGAGAGTTTTATTTTTTCTGGCGGACATGGCGGTGGCGCTAGAATAGTACCTGAGATCATAAACACATTCACAAAATTTTTAACAAAAACTTTAAACTAATAAAAGTTTGCTTACTTGCGTAGTATAACTCTGGGTACAGTTTCTTCTTTTTTGTTTCCACTTGGTAGAGTGACACTCTGATGCCATTTGAATGGTATCACTTCCGTAACGTTGATTAATATTATCAATCGTCAACATAAGATTCGGGAACTCTTTTTGATCACTCGAGAAAAGACTCAAAGGTTCTTCGCCTTTGTTATAAAACCCACTAAGAAGCACCCCTCCTTTTTTGTATTTATAGCCACCCTTGAAAATTTTTCTAACAATAGAAAGGGCAGTATTAATAATACAAATTGTATCACAAGTTGGGTAACCAAGTGTTATCGAACTACTGTTTGAATAATATCTACTTCCTCTGTCAAAGGGACTAGTACTCAAAAATGCTGAAATTGATGACGTTACCAAACCTTCGCCTCTTATTCTTTCAGTTGCTCGTCTTGCAAATGTTGCCATGGCCTGTTCTACATCCTTAAGATCTATGAGTGGTCTGCCAAATGTTCTTGTCGTGCAACAACTTTTTCTTGTAACTGAGACTTCTTGAATAGGTAAGCAAGAAACACCTCTTAATTCTGTTACTGTTTTTAATCCATTAACGCTCATCATTTTTCGTATCCAGCGATCATCACAATATTTTAATAATTTTGCATTACATATACCTTGTCTATTGAGCTTCTGGGATAATTGGCGTCCTACACCCCAAATTTCAAAAACTTTTGTTTTTGCTAAAATACTATCAATATCCTTACACTCAATCAGTGAACAAACACCTTCTAATTCTTCATCGTCTTTTGCAATATGGTTGGCTACTTTTGCTAATGTTTTCGTCGAGCCAATGCCAACACTCACAGGAATCCCAGTATATTTTAAAATGGTTTCCCTCAAGCTCTTTGCATAATTTTCATAATTTAATCTAACACCTGTCAGATCAATAAATGCTTCATCAATTGAATAGATTTCAATACTAGGTGAAAATTCAGATATAATATTCATCACGCGTCGTGACATGTCTGCATACAATGTATAGTTGGATGAAAATACAATAACTTTTTCTTTTTTTATGATTTCTTTAACTTTAAATAGTGGAACTCCCATCTTTATTCCCAAAGCTTTAGCTTCTTTTGAACGAGCAATTATACATCCATCATTATTTGATAACGCAACAACCGGCCTATTATTAAGCTTTGGATTAAATACTCTCTCACACGAAACGTAAAAAGCGTTACAATCTATCAGTGCAAATACTTTACTATTCATTTCTTATCTATTAATTGGACTTAAAGCATGAATAACATATGTACAGACTCCCCATATTGTAAAATCCATTTCTTCTGATACTAAAACATCAGAATAGTTTTCATTTGAAGAAGATAAACTGATCTGCTTATTTGTAATTTTAAGAATTTTGATGCTTAGCTCTCCATCTAAAACTGCAATAATAACTGAACCATTGCGAGACTTTAGACTTCGATCAACAAGAACAAGATCATCTGGATAAATTCCTGTGCCCATCATTGAATCTCCACGTGCCCTGACAACAAAAGTTGAATTGGGACGAGGGATGAGCTCTTCATTCAAATCAATAGATCCCTCAGTAAAATCTCTTGCTGGAGAAGGGAAACCACACTCAACCGCTTCTTTGTAAAACGTTAAAAACATTAGATAAATTATATTTTGTTCTTGTTTTGTTCTTATTATGACATTACTCAATATAATAGTCAATGCTCCATAATCAAAAATTATGAGAAAAATTGTTTCTGAAAAAAAGAAACAACATCCTTGTGGGATTGTCTTCGCGCTTCCCAATTGCCGCCTGCATGAGCTCCAAGGATATTGGGTGTTTCTTTTAAGAGTCTTATTCTTTCTTCTTTTGAATCAAGATTAAAAGTATTGTTATTCTCATCAGTAAAAACAGATCTTCCATCTTTATAAATATCAATAAACATATCTTTTAACCTCACCGCAAATGGAATGAACTCAACAGGATCTATGGAATCAAAAGAATGGTGTGAGTTTGGATAAACTGTTAAATCGATATCACGTACAGGTTTTATATACTCAATGATTCTCTTACATAAATTTAAAGGAGTGTAGTCATCATCAGCTCCAAATAAAATATGCATTGGAGCATCAGACCATCGATTATCTTCAGGTTTTAAAAGTGTACCAGGATATATTGGCAAATGGGCTGCAAACTTTTCTCCATTGGTACTTAAAGATTCAATAATTGGTTCCCAAGCAGAATAGAATGCTGTACTTCCTCCTAAACTCCAACCCATGATCCCTATACGTTTAGGATCAATAAGAGGGTGTTCTGACATTAATGTTAAGGCTCGAAATGCATCTGTAACCATAGTAGCTAGAGTTACTTCTGTTTGATTATCAACAA
>CABWZX010000019.1 GCA_902510025.1 uncultured Pelagibacteraceae bacterium
TAGTATATGGACTGTTGAAGTAGAAAATATATGAAAGCAAGATATGATTATGTTGTAGTAGGTGGAGGATTTAGATCTATAATTGCTGCCTATTCGCTAGCTAAGTCTGGACATAAAATATTATTATTAGAATCAGGAAAAAAAGTTGGCGGGTTTATGTCGCCGATTAAGTGGGATGAATTTTGGATTGATAAAGGACCCCAATTTTTTGATAATATAGAGCCCATTGATCGGGATTTATTAGATGAGATATTAGGACAAGGATTGCTTAAAGATATAGGGTTTAAATATTCTTCATTTATAGACGGGAAGAAAACTGACGGGTTTGCCATACCAGATTGGAGACATAAAGGTAAAGATTTTGCCTCATCTGCATTTAGTGAATTGATCTTAAAAAATATGGCTAAAGGTTTAGATGGGATTGGACTTAATAATAAGAACCACACTCTAGAAGATTTAATTATTGACGAATCAGGTGATTTATTGGGGACTGAAGTAGTGAAATTGACACACAAGTTTTACAGAAAGAATGCAAACGAGATTAGTGATAGTGCGGCTTGCATGAGCACCCTTTTTGGGAGAAAACTTCTTTTTGACCATGATTTATCTGTCAACTTAAAAAAGTCTCCTATAATTGATAATTTCCTTGCTGCTCAAAAAATGAGTGTTAATGAAAATCGATTTAATTTGTATCCAAAAGGTGAAAATTTAGAAAAGGTAAGATTGGCTCTTGAGAATTCTCTAGTTCGTGCAAACGTAGATGTTCATACTGAGACCACTTTGGCAAATATAGATCACAAAAACAAAAAGCTAGAGCTTAGTATCGACAAAGAAATAAGCTTCAAAAAAATATTTTTTGGGTGTGATGTTCGAGAAACGGAGATGATATTAAATAAAACTGAAACTATTAATGATTCAACTCATTTATTACCAATGATTTTTCATTGCTATGTAGTAAAAAGAGACTGTGTTGATGATTCATACTATACTGTTAATTATGAATTGGACCATTTATCTACTAGAATAACTAAATTTTGCAATTATATGGGGCATGAAGATTCAGAATATGGGGTTGTTTGTGCAGAGCAACCAATAGACAAGAATTCTCAAGAGTGGCAAAATCCTGAAAAGGATCAAGAAATAGTTTTTAAAGAGATTCAATCAATTGGAGTAGTAAATGCATCTTCATTTTTGAAAGCAAAGTCGTTTAAAATTCCAGTAACTTATAAAATTCCCTTAAAAGGAATTGAAGAAAAAGTAGATAATTTTTATAATAATGCCAGAAGCAGTTTTGGTGAATCAATAGTTATTCCAGACGCATATACTCTAACTCGAAAAAATACGCTAGATGATTTGCGACAACTTAAAATAATTTGACGATTAAAAAAAATAATGGAGATGAATACTATCTGGAATTAATTCCAGATCTCTCAATTTGGGACCGACTTTTGTTAAGGTCTCCTCAAGGTACTCATTTTTTAGATAGAGCTCTATTGGACAAATTAGCCTCACAAGTGAAATACTATGGATTGTTTAAAAAAAATGTTTGTTATTTAGGGCTACCTATAATTAATACAGGATCGAATGAATCTGAAATTCTTCCGCAGTGTTATTATCAGGGACTTCTATTTTATGATGAGGTTTATAAATCTAAACCCTATAAGCAGATACAACATGAGATTGAATTGGCAGAAATATCCATTACTAAACTTATTGAACTTGAAAGTAGTTTTACTTTTATGCTTCATCCATCTTTAACTGACATGAGAGGCTATTCTTGGGTTAATTATCACAATTTAGATAAACCTAGATGCCAAATTATCCCACAATATACTGCTATTATTGATTTAACTAAAGTAAGTTCAGATGACATAAGAATGAATAGCAGAAGTGCTAGAAGACAAGAAGAAGGTTATGCAAAGAGTAGAGAAAATTTAAATTGTTTTGATGATGGAAATTTGAATGAGTTGATCGATCTTTATTGCTATACTTTTGAGAAGCAAGATAAATTTATAGATAAATCGGAAATAGAATATCTCAAATGTTTTTGTGGCTATTTTTTAGAATTAGGAATTGGAAAAATACTTGTTGTAAGAAATGAAAGCAATCAAGCTGTTGCAGCTGGTTTTATATTTGAAGATTATGATAAAACATGGCATGTACCTTTAATAGGCGTAGGTGATACGAGGTATGGTGGTACACTTTTATATTATTATGCAATTGATTATGTAAAGGCTGCTGCTGGAAAGAGAATAGATTTTAATGGGGCAAACTCGCCTCAAAGGTCTTATTTTAAACATTCTATGGGAGCAAAAGCTAAATTATATTTTATGATTAAATTAATGGATTCAAACAGAGATTAGTATGGAAGATTCTAAAATTGGAAAAAAAATTCATGATTTAGCTGTAGAGTTATGGCCATACAATAGAAGCATAACGGGAGATGGAGTAAGGAAAACTCTAGAAATACTTCAAAAAGAGTTGCCAAATTTAACCGTACATGAAGTTCCATCAGGTAAAAAAGTTTTTGATTGGATTGTTCCAAATGAATGGAGCGTAAAAGAGGCTTGGATTACTACCCCATCTGGAAAAAAAATATGTGATTTCTCTGAAAATAATCTTCATCTTGTTAATTATAGTATTCCTGTTGATAAAGTAATGACCTTAAAAGATCTTTCTAAATATTTACATAGAATACCTAATAAACCAGAAGCTATTCCATATGTTACTTCGTATTATTCTGATTCATGGGGTTTTTGTATATCTGAGAATGAATTCAAGAAACTTGAAGAAGGTGAGTACAGAGTTTTTATTGACTCAAATTTTTTTAAAGGATCGTTAACTTATGGTGAACTAATTATTCCTGGAAAGAAAAAAGAAGAGATTTTTATTTCAACATACATATGTCATCCATCAATGGCAAACAATGAACTTTCAGGTCCTGTTGTCGCTACATTTATATCTAAGTGGATTCAGAGTTTAAAATCTAGGAATTATACTTATAGAATAGTGTTTGTTCCCGAAACCATAGGTTCAATTGCATACTTAAGTCAACACCTTGATCACTTGAAGAAATATGTTAAAGCTGGTTTTAATGTAACTTGTATTGGAGACGATAGATCTTATTCTTTCTTACCATCTCGCAATGGAAATACTTTAAGTGATACTGTTGGAAGACACGTTATTAAATGGATAGATAAGAATTTTATAGAGTATAAATGGAGCGATAGAGGCAGTGATGAACGTCAATATTGTGCTCCAAAAGTTGATTTGCCAATAGCATCGTTAATGAGAACAAAGTATGGCAAATATCCTGAATATCATACATCACTTGATGACCTAGAAAAGGTAGTAACTCCTTCAGGGTTGGAAGGAGGGTATATGATGATGATGAGAGTGATACAAACATTAGAACATAACAGTTATCCGTTAGTAAATGTAATTGCTGAACCACAGTTGGGGAAAAGAGGTTTATATCCAGAAAGAGGAGTCAGTTCGGTGGATAAAAATACTAAACTTATAATGGATTTACTAACGTGGTCTGATGGAGAAAATTCACTTGTTGAAATTGCAAATAAATGTGAAGTTCCAATTTGGGACTTATATCCAATTCTTAAAGATTTACAAAAACATAATTTGATTAAGATTAGTGATGAAAAGTAAACTAATTTTGATATATTAATAATCCATGGAAAAAATTGAATCTGTCAAAGAGCATAAGTCTTGGGAAAAAGAAAATGTTGCCACGAGGTCAAATGCTATTTTTCATTTTATTGTAGGGCATAACACTGATACCAAGATAACTTTTTTAAATCATTTTTTGGATAAAAGAAAGATTGATAAAGTTTTTATGTCATTATCATTAAGGACTCTAGAAGGAGAATTGATTTCTCGAACAACAGATTCAATTGAGAATCTTCAAACCTATACTTTTTCTATTTGTGAAATTCTTGGAGAGGGAAATTACGAAGGCTCTGCAGATATTGAGTTCTTTTCAAATGTAAATATACAAATACCCTATTCTGCTGTAACAGCTACTTACGAAACAAAAAATGGTTTTTCGTTAGTTCATTCTTATGCAAGAAGATTAAATGATCAAGAAGTTGAAGCACAAAAAACTTATAAAAAGATAGCAGAATCTGGATGGACTATTAGAGACAATAATAATGTAACCTCATTTGCTAGTTTTTATGCTGGTCAATTAGGAATCGATACAGATATTAATTTAACAATTACAAACTTTGAAGGAAGAACAGAAATATTAAAGAAAAAGAGTATTAGTTTTCAGCCTTATTCTACAATTAAAATAATACCAAAAGAATTTTCTAAATTAAGTAATTTTGACCTAATTGGTTTTTTAAAAGATAAACCTGGTCATTGTAGTGTTGAATTAGAATGCCCATTTGCAATGTTCCCTCGAGGATTAGTTGGTAACTATAAAATCGAGAATTCTGTGTATACTGATTTTAAAGTTACACATTCTAATTTTAATTATGCTGATTTAGATTTAGATTATTTAGATGACACTACAGTTTATAACTTAATACCTCACAGTTTTAATAGAAGTGTAAATTTAAGAACTTATCCCACATTTAGAGCTAAAGACTTAAAACAGGCAAGTGAAATTGATGAAATACAACTATTAGAAGGAAAAGTTAATGCAATACAAACTAATCAAAATGCTATTGTAGAAACGATTGTTAAAGATAAAGTTCCGTGCAGAATAGTAAATGCCATAGAAGTAGATAATTTATTAAATATTAATTCTGAATGTTCAGTTGGAATTCATACATCAGAATATGATCAGGAAAAAAAGAAATATTTTTGGGGTTATTTAGGAAATAGATCAACTAATTCGGTTCTCACAATATCTTCTATAAAAAATAATGATCTTTTTATGAAGACTAATTTAAATGTAAGAGTGTTTGATAATAGCAAGATGATCCATGAGACTAATATTACTCCCAATCAACTAATAATGAATATTGATTTTTCAGAAAATTTAAAAAGATGTATCGGTGAAGCATACTATGTGGTTAAATCCGATCCTCAAAGTATAACTATTTTTTCTTCAGTCTTACATAGAGATACTAACTCTGTTTTTGTTGAGCATAGTTTCTAATTTTTATTTTAAAACATTTATACAATTAAGTATTCTAGCTACCTCTTCCTCTTTTAATGTCCAGTGACAAGGTATATTGATTATTTTTTCCATTAATTTCTTTGTCGCAGGGAGTGATGTATTATAAGATTTTATTGGAAGTTCATTAAACCAATCTCCAAGTTCAATATTATTTTTAGTAAAGACATTTTTTATATTTTGATGATCATGTTTTTCTGCCAAAAATGCAACTCTAGGAGAAGAGTATTGTTCGCTGACTCTACTTATAACTTTGTAGCCATGAATCTCTAAATTTTTTTTTATTAAATTATGAATTTTGTTTGACTTAGATAATTTAAAAGGAAGAGTATCAAAGTAGTAATTAAAAATTTTTTCTGAAAAAATACCAAGTCTTGGATTTTTTCTAGCTGAGGGTTTTGAAGAAGATTTAGATTGCCTTATAAGACCAATAAATCTTAGTAAATACCACATGATAGGACTAAAGTAACCTCCGTTAGCACACTTATAAAGGTTTATTAGTGTTAAAATACATCTAAAGAAGTCATTAATTTTCGACGTTCTTTTCAATGAATTGTAGTAAATTAAAAAATCATCATGCATATTAGAGTCGATAAGAATGGCTCCGCCCCATCCAATAGTAAAAGATTTTGAAGATTCAAATGAAATTATTTCTAATTTTTCATTTTTGTCTTTCATATTTATTTTTTTAAAATCATTTTGACCATATGATAAAGCTTTATCATAGATTATTGTTATTCCTTTTTTTTCAAGCTCATTAATTTCATTATCAGATATTGAAGGAACGCCAAATGTTACCTGGCATATTATTAGTTTTGTATTTTTTTTGATGTTTAATTTAACTGACTCTAATTTTTCATTACAATCATAGAGCGTAATATCACAACCTAATGCCTTTATTGAATCGGTTACAGCATCGCATGTGAACCCAATTACTTGAACATTATCATTTTTATTGATTCCTAGAAATTTTATAAGATGAAATAATCCAACTCTCGCAGACTCAAAAAGAAATAAATTATTTTTTTTATTCAAATTATTTTCTAAATTATCTTTAAAACTTTTAATTAAGTTTTTTTGATATTCCCTTGAATCGTTGCCTCTCCACAATAAGCTAATTCCTGGACCCCACTTACTTGCGGTAATTAATTTAAGCATTATTTTTTATTATAATGTCACAAATTTTATCAATTTCTTTAATTTTAAGCTCAGGGAAGCTCGGTAAACATACTCCCTGTTCTGATAATTTTTCAGAAATAATAAATTTTTGTTTGGAGTGAAGGTGAGGCATTTTGTGTAATGGTGAAAAAAAGGGTCTAGTTTCAATATTATTATTTTTTAGGGCTTCTCTAACCTTTTTTACTGACTTTTTATTATTCAAGCGGAAAACATTTAACCAATAAGAGTTAATTGATCCTGGAAGTACAGTTTGTGATTTTAGTTGATTAAGATTTGAAATATATCGTTTAGCTATAACTCTTTTTTTTTGCAGAATTTCTTTTACATATTCAAGCTGAGCAACACCAATTGATGCACAAATATTTGTCATCCTATAATTATAGCCTAGTTCATCATGCCAATATTCTTTAAAATTACTTACTGATTGATTCTTAAGTTTTCTAATACGGTTTATTAATTTTTTATTTTTTGAAATTAACATTCCTCCTTCTCCAGTAGTAATTGTTTTATTTCCAAAGAAGCTAAATATTGAAATATCTCCATTAAGCCCAACGTGGTCATTATTTATATAACTTCCTAAAGCTTCAGCACAATCTTCGATTAGCTTTAGATTAAATTTTTTACATATTTTTTTTATTTCATTCATATTGCAAGGATTGCCATAAATATGCACACACATTATTGCTTTTGTTTTAGGTGTTATTGCTTCTACTATTTTTGAGGTATCTATATTCCAGGTCAATTCATTTGAATCAACAAAAACTGGTTTAGCTCCCAAGTATTTTATTGCATTAGCTGAAGCAACATATGAAAAGGTAGGTACAATAACCTCATCTTCAGGTTTAATATTTAATGCTAAAAGCGCTAAGTGGAGTGCAACTGTACCATTTGTAACAGAAACAGCTTCTTTACACCCTACAAATTTAGAAAAGCTATTTTCAAATTTATCAATAAATTTACCTTTTGATGAAATCCATGATGAATTATAGCACTCAATAATATTATCTTTTACTTTTCCTTTGAGGTAAGGTTTATAGATAGGGATAAATTCTCTGGTCACAGCTTACAAATATAAATCAATATAGGTTTCAATAAACTAAAATTTAGAAGCAATTAACTATCATTCTAGCTTATTTTTTGTTAAGAGCTCATTTTTTGCTTTTAACTCATCATTTGTTACCATTTCATCAATAAGCTGATCAACATCTATTTTTGGTTTCCATTTGAGATCTTTTTTAGCTTGTGTGGCATCGCCAAGCAGAGTGTCTACTTCAGATGGTCTAAGGTAATTTTTATCAACACGCACAATAATCTTTTCTTTTTTTGAAGACAATCCATGATTTTTCCAAACACATACTTCATCCAAGCCCTTACCGCGCCAAATTACTTTCATATCCAACTTTTTAAAAACCTTGTTTAAGAATTTCCTAACACTCATTTGGAATCCAGTCGCTATAACATAGTCTTTGGGAGATTTTTGTTGTAACATCAACCACTGCATTTCAACATAGTCTTTTGCATGACCCCAATCTCTTTTTGCCTCTAAATTTCCTAAATACAAACAATCTTGCAGCGAGTGCTTAATTCTTGCTGCGCCCAGAGTTATTTTTCTCGTAACAAAAGTTTCTCCACGTCTGGCAGACTCATGGTTGAATAAAATTCCATTGCAAGCAAACATTCCAAATGCTTCTCTGTAATTTATAGTTATCCAGTATGCATAGATCTTAGCAACGCCGTATGGACTTCGTGGATGAAATGGAGTATTTTCATTCTGTGGCATTTCTTTAACGAGACCATAAAGCTCAGAAGTGCTTGCTTGATAAATTTTTGTATGATTTTCTAATTTAAGCAATCTAACTGCTTCTAATATTCTTAGAGCTCCAAGCGCATCAACATTAGCTGTATATTCTGGCTGTACAAAACTTACATCTACATGTGATTGTGCTGCAAGATTATATATTTCGTTTGGCTTTATTTCGTTGATTAAACTAGTGATACTTGCTGAGTCTGTCATATCACCATAATGTAAATAGAGATTAGCATTCTTTTCATGATGGTCTTTAAGAATATGGTCTATTCGTTGAGTATTAAAAATAGAAATTCTTCTTCTCATTCCATGTACTTCATACCCTTTTTTTATTAAGAATTCGGCAAGATAGGAACCATCTTGACCTGTAATACCAGTAATTAAAGCTATCTTTTTCATTATAAATTTTGCTATAAAGCAATTACTATACGAATTTGTTTTAATCTATTAAATTAAGTTACTAATGTCAATTTATCTGGGTTTCATAAGATTTAATATTATTGAAATAAGTAATAAATTTTAAAAACTCAGTTAGTTTGTAAATAAAATATGTTTGATAATTCAACAATATTAATTACTGGTGGAACAGGTTCTTTTGGGAATTGTTTTGTACCAGCTATTCTTAAAAATTATAATCCAAAAAAAGTAATTGTTTTTTCACGAGATGAGATGAAGCAGTGGGAAATGGCAAAAGACTATAAAAATGAAGAAAGAATACGTTTCTTTATTGGTGATGTGAGAGATAAAGAAAGATTAAAAAGAGCATTAGATGATGTTGACTATGTAGTCCATGCAGCTGCAACAAAAATAGTTCCAACTGCTGAGTATAACCCATTTGAATGTGTTAAAACTAATGTTCTTGGTGCAATGAATTTAATTGATGCTTGCATAGATGCTAATGTTAAGAAAGTAATTGCTTTGTCAACAGACAAAGCAAGCAGTCCAGTTAATTTATATGGTGCTACAAAGTTGGTTTCAGATAAATTATTTATAGCGGGCAATTCTTATTCCCGCTCAGATTCCACTAAGTTTTCAGTTGTAAGATATGGTAATGTTATGGGATCTCGTGGTTCTGTTTTACCTTTTTTTGAGCAGACTAAAGATACGGGAACATTAAACATTACTGATAAAAAAATGACTAGGTTTATGATTACACTTGAACAGGGAGTTAAGCTTGTTCTAGATGCCTTTAGTGATATGGAAGGAGGAGAAATTTATGTTAAAAAAATACCTTCTATGAAAGTGACTGATATGGCATTAGCAGTTTCTCCAGATGCTCAGCAAAAAATTACAGGAATTAGACCTGGTGAAAAACTTCATGAACAGATGATTGGAAGCGAAGATTCATACACCACATATCTTTATTCAGAATATTACAAAATTTTACCTACTATTCATGAATGGTCTAAAGATCCAAAGAGGATAAAAGATGGAAAGAAAGTAGAGCCAGGATTTATTTATAATAGTGAGACAAATGATGAATGGCTTTCAATAGATGAATTACAAGAGTGGCTGTCAAAAAATAAGGAAAAACTAGGCAAAATTTAACATGATTCCCTATGGTAGGCAGAATATATCTGACGAAGATATTGATGCAGTAATAGAAGTTTTAAAATCAGACTTTATTACTCAGGGTCCTATAGTTCCACTATTTGAAGAGAAAATATCAAAATATTGTTCATCAAAATATGCATTAGCAATGAATAGTGCAACCAGCGCCTTACATATTGCTTGCTTAGCACTTGATGTAGGGCCGGGAGATTATGTATGGACATCAGCTGTAAGTTTTGTAGCTACTGCAAACTGTGCTCTATATTGTGGAGCAAAAATTGATTTTATTGATATAGATGAAGATTTTTATAATCTATCAATTGAAAAGCTTGAAAATAAACTTCAAAAATCAAAAAAAACAAATACTTTACCTAAGGTATTAATAGTCGTCCATTTAACTGGTCAACCTATTGATATGGAAAGGATACATTTATTAAGTAAAGAATATGGTTTTAGAGTTATAGAAGATGCTTCTCATGCGATAGGAGCGAAATATAAGAAAGAGCTAATCGGAAATTGTAAGTACAGTGATTGTGTAGTTTTTAGTTTTCATCCAGTTAAGATCATTACCACCGGTGAAGGTGGAATGCTTTTGACTAATAATTCAGTAGTATTCGATAAAGCAAATAAACTTAGGACACACGGGATTACAAAAAAGAATGATGATTTTGTGAATCAGTCTCATGGCCCCTGGTATTATGAGCAAAATGAATTAGGTTTTAACTATCGTATGACAGATATTCAAGCAGCACTTGGTATAAGTCAATTAAATAGAATAGATAATTTCATTAAAAGAAGAAAAGAGCTAGCAAAATCTTACAACAGCTCTCTTAAGGATTTTCCTGTCATAATTCCCAAACAACACGTAACTACAGAATCAAGTTGGCACCTTTACGTAATAAGATTAGATATTGTAAAGATTAAAAAAACACATAAAGAAATATTTGAGTTTTTAAGATCTTCAGGAATAGGTGTTCAAATTCATTATATTCCAATCATATTACATCCATATTATGAAAGACTTAAATTTAATAAAAATGAATTTCCTAATTCAATGAAGTATTATAAAGAGGCTATTTCTCTACCTATATATGCCAGTTTAAGCGATGAAGAGCAGAGAGAAGTTGTTGAAGTTCTAAAAAAAGCTTTAGATTCATGAAGTTATCTTTAGGGACAGTTCAATTTGGAGCTAGTTATGGTGTTTCAAATAAGGTTGGACTGGTAAATTACAATGAAGCTAAAAAAATTATTTCTCTTGCTAAAAAATCAGGCATTAATTTGCTTGATACAGCGTCTTCCTATGGGATAAGTGAAGAAATACTAGGTCAAGTTGGAGTTAGTGACTTTAATATTGTTAGTAAGATTATATTGAATTCTGAAAAAATAGATCCAAGAACAATCGTGAGAGATACAGTTTTTCATTCATTAAAAAAAATGAATCAAAATCATTTTTATGGTTATTTATTCCATAACAAGGACGATTTACTAAAAACAAATGGAGATAATCTTTATTCATCATTGGTAGAATTAAAGAATGAAGGCGTTATAAAAAAAATTGGTATTTCAGTTTACGATCCTTTAGAAATTGAAATGTTAATATCAAAATATGATTTTGATATTATTCAATGTCCTCTAAATATTTTTGATCGAAGACTTATTAAGAGTGGCTTAATTTATAAATTAAAAGATCTTAAGATTGAAGTGCATGTAAGATCAATCTTTCTTCAAGGCTTACTTATAATGCCTTCAAACAAAAGACCGGATTATTTTAAAAGATGGAAAACCACATTTAAAGCTTATGATCAATTTATAAATGAAACTAAAAAATCACCTTTGGAAATATGTTTGAATTATATTAAGACTATTCCGGATATAGATAAAATTATTGTTGGAGTTGATTCATGTGAACAGTTAAAACAAATTCTAAAAATTTATAAAATAAATCAGCTAGACAATACAATTGATATTGAAAGTAAAGATGAAGAATTAATTAATCCAGGCAGATGGATGATTTAGATTTCAATATGAAATTGTCTTTATAATTGAAAGAATATATAAGCTGTTATATGAAAAAAAATTTTAATAATTTTTTAGTTAAGTCATCCTTAATTAAACCATTCAAAAAAATTTTAATCAATTTTTTTTATATTCCATTTCTCTATTTAATCCTTAAAAGACAATTAAAATTTAAAAAAAAGCAAAAAACTAATTTATCGTTCAATTCTAATAAAAAAATATTATTTGTTTTACAAGAAACAAGCCATTATCAGATTTTCCATCTTTTAATTCTTGCTAAGGCTCTAGAAATAAGAGGTGCAATAATTCAGGTGTTAATTTGTGATGAAGTGCAACCAGCTTGTGAGATTAAAAATTATCTAAATGCCAAAGATAACGATCCATGTTGGCAGTGTAGAAAAAATAGAAAATCACTTTTACATCTTTTTGGGCTAAAGGTAATTAATTTAAGTAGTCTTATTACTGATGATGATTTGAGAATTTATAAATTAGAAGCTAAAGAGATTGCTCAAAGCAAAAATCCAAATATTCTGTCTGGAGCAGTATTAGATAGTGTCAATAGATATTTTATAGGAAGACAAGATGTTTCCGAAAAAGAAAAACTAAAGATAATAGAAAACAATTTAGTAACTGAATTTTTATCTAATGCTGCAGCAAAACAATTAGATCATGATTTTAATCCTGATGTAGTTATTTCAAATATGGCTGTGTATAGTTCTTTTGAGCCTATATATAATTATTTTAAGAAAAATGGAGATAGATACAGATTGTATTCATATTCTTCTTATAGCTTAGATACTATCGTTTGCGATGATCTTAATTTATTTCCTGCTTCAAGAAGATTTAATGATTTTTTAGAATCACGTAATCATTTAGAAATTACAGATAATGAAGAAAAAGAGTTGCAGGAATTCATTTCAAATAGAATGAGTGGAAGTAGTGAAATATTTAAATACTGGGGCCAATTTAAAAGTTCAGAAAGATATAGTAATAAAGATATTGTAGATAAATTTGCAATAGATACCAAAAAAAGAAATCTTTTTATTTTTCCTAATTTACATTGGGATAAGGGAATATCTGGATTTGAAAGTCTTTATGAAAATATTACTGATTGGGTAATTGATACTATAGAACTATGTAAGAATGAAAATGTTGACTTATATATTAAAATCCACCCAGCAGAAGAATATTTTAGTTTAAAAACTGCTCAGGGATTAGAAGAAATAATAAAACAAACATTAGGAAGTGTACCTGACAATATAAAGTTTATTAGACCTGAGGATAATTTAAAACCTTATGATTTATTTCAATTTATAGATCTAGGGATTCTTTTTTCAGGAACTATAGGTCTAGAAATGATGTTAAATAATATTCCGGTAGTAAATACATCACTCACTTATTACACTGGTTTAGGTTTTACCTCCGAACCTGCTAATAGAGATGAATACAAAAAGTTGCTTATAGGTGATTTAAAACCTAAATTTCCAAGTGAAAAAGAGCTCAAATTATTTGCTTACTTTTGGTTTATTAGGAGGAATATTCCTTGGAAAATTCTTAAAAGATCTTTGTCTGATACTCCTTTTTTGGGCTTTAATATTAATAGTCTGGACGATTTAATGGTTGGTAAAGACCCAATACTAGATCACATATGT
>CABWZX010000020.1 GCA_902510025.1 uncultured Pelagibacteraceae bacterium
AACAGGTTATTTATACTCGCCACATAGTCATGAAGAGCTAGCTGATAGAATTATTAAATCAATCGAGCAAAATAAGTACAATTCTTCAGATGTCAGTGAAGCAGGAATCAAAAATGTTAAAGAGAATTATACTGTTGATGGAATGTGTAAAGAAACTTTAGAGTTTTATAAAAAAATAATTTTATAATTTTTAATGAAAAAAATATTAATCATAAAACATGGAGCTCTTGGAGATTTAATTCAAACAACTGGAGTATTTAAATCAATAAGAAAGGCTCATCAGGATGATAACATAACATTATTGGTAGACAAAAAGTTTGATTTTTTTATCAAACAGGCACCATTTTTTGATCAGATTTTTTATGATACGAGATCTTCATTTTTTAGAATAGATATGTGGATCAAAATCATAACAAAACTTACAAAAGAAAAATTTGATATTGTATATGATCTTCAAAATTCAGATCGAACTTCAATATATAATTTTTTTATAAATATTAATAATAGTTGTATGTGGAGTGGGAATCGAAAAGGAGGTCAATTTAAGTATCATCCAGATAATTTTGAAGATATTCCAGTGCTTGATCGGTTATTACATCAATTGAAGTTAATCGGACTCGAAGTTAATCTATCCCCAGATTTAACTTGGATGAATAAAGATATCTCAGAATTTATTCCAAAAAATAGATTCATAATTCTAATACCGGGATCATCCGTGCACCTAAAGCATAAAAGATGGCCCTCAAAAAATTTTGGCGAGTTAGCTGTAAGAATTGAAAAAAAAGGATATGAAATTGTAGTTGTTGGCACTGATGATGAAAGACAGGAAATAGAAAAGATTAAATGCTATAGTCCAAATATTCATGACTATTCTAATAAAGATCTTAGTTTTTTAGCAGCTCTATGCAGAAAATCCTCAGGAGTTGTTGCAAATGATACCGGGCCTACATTTATAGCTGGTGCAGTTGATTGTCCTATTACCTGGCTACTTTCTCATCATACAAATCCTGACTTAGTAAAGCCGCAGTGCAAAAATTTGAAAATAATCAAAAAACAAGATATTTCAGACATATTGGTTGATGAAGTAGAAAATAATCTTGCTTTACGCGATTAATATGAATAATAGCAAAAATGAGTGAAGATAATTCAAATTTAGAATTAATTAGGCATGATGCGGCTCATGTAATGGCAATGGCTGTTCAAGAGCTATTTCCTGGTACCCAGGTTACAATTGGACCAACTATAGAGAATGGATTTTATTACGATTTTGCTAAAGACCATCCTTTTACAGAAAAGGATTTGTCGACTATTGAAAAGAAAATGAAAGAGATAGTAAACAAAGATTTAGCAACAACATTTAAAGTATTTTCAAGAAAAGAAGCGATCAAATTATTTGAGGACAAAGGCGAACACTACAAAGTAGAAATTATAAAAGACATACCTGAAGATGAAGAGCTTAAGGTCTATTATCACGGTGATTGGTTTGATTTATGTAGAGGACCACATCTAAAATCGACAGGAGAAATAGGTAAAGCTTTTAAGTTAACTAAAGTAGCTGGGGCTTACTGGAGAGGAGATTCTAGTAATGTGATGTTGCAAAGAATTTACGGAACAGCTTGGGAAACTCAAGAGCAGTTAGATAATTATTTGCATCTTTTAGAAGAAGCTGAAAAAAGAGACCATAGGAAACTTGGCAAAGAACTTGATCTTTTCCACTTTCAAGAAGAAGCTCCGGGATCAGTTTTTTGGCATCATAAAGGCTGGACACTATTTAGATTGTTAATTGACTACATGCGTAAGAGGCAAGAAGAAGCAGGGTACACTGAAATTAACACTCCAGACATAATGGATAAATCTTTGTGGGAATTGTCAGGTCATTTAGAAAAGTTTGGTGATAACATGTTTACTACAGAAGCAAGAGAAGACCGAGTTTATGCTTTAAAACCCATGAATTGTCCTGGTTGTGTCCAAGTTTATAAACAGGGATTAAAAAGCTACAGAGATTTACCTCTTCGTGTTGCTGAATTTGGAAAAGTCCATAGATATGAACCGTCAGGAGCTCTACATGGATTAATGAGAGTTAGAGCTTTTACTCAAGATGATGCGCATATTTTTTGTACTGAAGATCAGATAACAGAGGAAAGTAAAAAAGTTTGTGATCTAGTTTTAAGTATTTATAAAGATTTTGGATTTGAAGATGTATCAATTAAATTTTCTGATAGACCTGAGCAACGTGTGGGTAGTGATGAGATCTGGGATAAATCTGAAAAAGCTTTAAAAATCGCTATGGAAGCAACAGGATTAGAATATACACATAATCCAGGCGAAGGAGCTTTTTATGGACCTAAGCTTGAATTTATTTTGAGAGATGCAATAGGGAGAGAATGGCAATGTGGGACGTTACAAGTAGATCTTAATCTTCCAGAACGTCTTGGAGGAAATTATATAGCAGAAGATGGCTTGAAACATAATCCAGTTATGCTTCATCGAGCTTTATTTGGTTCTTTAGAAAGATTTACCGGAATTTTATTAGAGCACTATACTGGGAACCTTCCGTTATGGCTTTCACCTGTTCAGGCAATAGTTGCTCCTATCACATCAGATATCGACGATTATGCTACTGAAGTACAAGATGAACTTAAAAAATCTAATGTTAGAGTAGATGCAGATTTAAGAAATGAGAAAATAAGCTATAAGATTAGAGAGAACTCTTTGAAAAAAATACCTTATATGTTGATTTTAGGAAAGAAGGAAAAAGAAGAGCGTGCTATTACTTTAAGAGTATTTGGTTCTGAGAAACAAGAAAAAATAAAATTTGAAAAATTAAATGATTTTTTTGAAAAAAAATGTAAGATGCCCCTTCATTAAAATTTTTTACTAGGAGAAAAAAAATAGTAGTTCAAAGAAAAAACAATAGGTTCGTACCTTCAAATAAAGGACCTAAATTTCGTATTAATGAGTTCATTAAAACAAATTCTGTTAGATTAATTGATGAAAAAGGTAATAACCTCGGCGTTCTTGATACAAAAGAAGCTATTAAGAAGGCATTAGATGTTGGCTTAGATCTTGTTGAAGTTTCTCCTCAGGTAGATCCTCCAGTTTGTAAAATTTTAGATTTTGGGAAGTTTAAGTATGAAGCTCAAAAAAAAGCAAGTACTGCTAAGAAGAAGCAAAAAGAAATAACCATTAAAGAAATCAAGATGCGTCCTGGAATTGATGTTCATGATTATGATTTTAAGATAAAGGCCGCTGAGAAATTTATTAGTCAGGGAGATAAAGTAAAATTTACTATTCGCTTTAAAGGCAGAGAGTTTGAACATCATGATATTGCTGAAAGCTTAATGGGTAGAATAAGAGAGAAAATGGAAGTGGTTAGTAAGATTGAGCAAGAGCCAAAACTGGAAGGTAGACAGTTTACGATGATTTTCTCAGGCAATTAATCCCATCTCATTAATATATATCTGCAAAAATATTTTGCTTTTTTAGTATCAAGAGGATATAACCCCCTTCATCATTGATATGAGTAAGCTAAAAACAAAAAAGGGTGCAAGCAAGAGATTCAGGCTAACAGCTTCTGGAAAAGTGAAGTCTTACCAAAGTGGTAAGAAACACGGGATGATTAAACGAACAAATGCACAAATTAGAAACCAAAGAGGCTCAACAATTTTATCTGATCAAGATGCACGAATAGTAAAGAAGTTTCTACCTTACGGTTAATTAGGAAATATTATGGCTAGAGTAAAAAGAGGAGTAGTTGCACACGCGAGGCATAAAAAAGTTATTAAGAAAGCTAAAGGTTTTCGTGGTCGCAGAAAAAATACTTTTAAGGTAGCTAAACAAGCTGTTGAAAAGTCTATGCAGTATGCATATAGAGACAGAAAAGTAAGAAAAAGAGATTTTAGATCCCTGTGGACACAAAGAATAAATGCTGGAGCAAGAGAGCACGGCATCTCATATTCTGTTTTTATTAATGGATTAAAAAAACTTAATATAGCTTTGGATCGTAAGATTTTAGCTGATTTAGCAATGCACGAACCAAGTTCATTTAAGCATCTTGCTGAAAAAGCTCAATCAGCAGCGAAGTAAATTATAATATTACACTCTTTTTGAGTTATATTCCTATTACAGTAGAAAGTTAAATCTGATATTGTCTCTTTCAGATGAGTAAATACAAAAATATAGAATCTTTAATCGAAAAGAAAAAATCAGAAGTGTCAGATCTTGATACTTTAGAAAAATTTCGTTTAAACTTTTTAGGGAAAAAAGGAGAAATCTCTTTATTAATGAAAGAGCTTTCACAGCTTGATGCGGATGCAAGAAAACAACAAGCAGAAGAACTAAATATTATTAAAGATTCAGTTTTAAAATTTGTAAAAGATAAAACAGCCGAATTGCAAAATGAGGCTATGCAAGGTCAGTTAACATCCGAATCATTAGATCTTTCACTCCCTGTAAACTCACAAAATGGAACTATTCATCCTGTTACACAAGTAATAGAGGAAGTTATAGCAATTTTTGGCGATTTAGATTTCTTTGTTGCTGAAGGTCCAGAAGTTGAAACAGATTACAATAACTTTACAGCTCTCAACACCTCTGAGCACCATCCTGCACGTCAGATGCATGATACTTTTTATGTTAATTCGTCAACAGATAACATGCCTAATGTTTTACGTACGCATACTTCTCCTGTTCAAATAAGAAGTATGTTAAAACAAAAACCTCCAATTAGATTAATAGCGCCAGGCAAAACTTTTAGAAGAGATGACGATCAAACGCACACGCCTATGTTTCATCAGGTTGAAGGCCTTGTTATTGATAATGAAAGTAACATGAGTCATCTGAAGGGTTGTCTAGAAACTTTTTTAAAATCATTTTTTGAAACGGACTCATTAAAAATGAGATTTAGACCAAGTCACTTTCCTTTCACAGAACCTTCTGCCGAAGTTGATATTGGATATAAGAAAAAAGGGAATCAATTAATTATTGGAGAAGGTGATGACTGGTTAGAGATTTTGGGCTGTGGAATGGTTCATCCAAATGTCTTAAAGAATGTAAATATTAATCCTGATGAATATCAAGGATATGCATTTGGCATGGGGATAGAACGTTTGGCTATGCTTAAATATGGGATTAGTGATTTAAGAACATTTTTTGATAATGATCTAAGGTGGAACAAACACTATGGATTCTCTTCTATTAATATTCCATCATTAATTGGAGATTTAAGCTAATGAAATTTACGATCTCATGGCTTAAAGAGCATCTTGAAACAACTGCTACAGATGAGGAAATAGTTGCCAAGTTGACTGCATTAGGTTTAGAAGTTGAAGAGCATAGTGACACAAGCAAAGCTTTTTCAGATTTTGTAGTTGGTCAAGTTCTAGAGGAGGGTAAACATCCTAATGCCGACAAGCTTAAGGTTTGTAAAGTTGATATAGGCAAAACTAAAGTTGATATAGTATGCGGAGCTCCAAATGTAGAAAAAGGTATGAAGGTTGTCTATGCCCCGCCCGGGTCAACAATCCCTGTAAATCAAATGAAATTAAAAGCTGCAAAGATAAGGGGAGTAGAGTCAAGTGGAATGATGTGTTCTGAATATGAACTCGGTATTTCAGATAATCATGAAGGCATTATTAGGCTGAAGGACGACTCAAAGATTGGACAATCTTATTCAGAAATAGCAGGTTTGGATGATGTAGTAATTAAAATAGGAATAACTCCTAATCGACAAGATTGTTTAGGGATTTTTGGCATAGCAAGAGATCTCGCTGCTTCTGGATTAGGACAACTAAAGGTTAGACAAAATAATAGCCAAAAAGGTTCAATAAAATCTCCAATTAATATTGAAACTAAAGATACTGATCTATGCCCTGTTTTTGCAGGACGTTATTTTAAAGGTGTAAAAAATGTTCAAAGTCCAGATTGGTTACAGCAGAAATTAAAGGCTGTTGGACTAAGGCCAATCTCAGCATTAGTGGATATTACAAATTTTGTTATGTTAGATCTCAATCGTCCGTTGCATGTTTATGATGCAGATAAAATTGATGGCAAAATAATTGTTAGAGAATCAAAGAAAGGAGAAAGTTTTAATGCACTTGATGAAAAGAATTATGATTTAAAAGAAGGTATGTGCACAATTGCAGATGAAAAAAAAGTGTTGGGACTTGGTGGAATCATGGGAGGAGAGAGTTCAGGTTGCAATGAAAGCACTGAAAATGTTCTTCTAGAGTCAGCCCTTTTCAACCCCATAAATATTGCTAAATCAGGAAGAAATTTGTCTATTTTAAGCGACGCACGCTATAGATTTGAAAGAGGAGTAGACCCGCAATCAGTATTGATTGGAATTGATCGAGCCACAGAATTGATTTCTGAAATTTGTGGAGGTGAATTTAGTGAAGTAGTTATTGCAGGAAAAATACCTGAAGATGATAGGTCTGTAGACTTGAGTGTGGAAAGGATTCAAAAAAGACTAGGGGTTTCATTAGATGATAAAGAAACTATATCAATTCTGAATTCTCTAGGAATCGAAACTAAGCAAAAAGGAGAAGCTATTTCCTGTAAGATTCCATCTTGGAGACAAGATATTTTAGAGGAAGCTGATTTAAGTGAAGAAATCATTCGTATCAAGGGTTATGATCATATTCCAATAACTAGTGTCAGAATCTCTGAGAAGGTAAATCCTGCTATATTGAGTAAAGGGCAAAAACTAATTTCAAAAGCAAAGCATTTTATTGCTGCTCAGGGATATAATGAATTAGTGACCTGGTCTTTTTCATTTTCAGATGATTGCCAATTCTTTGGTGATAATAGCAAACTTGAGATAGTAAATCCTATTTCAGAAGATTTAGATATTTTAAGGCCAAGTTTATTACCGAATTTAATAGGCGCTGTTAAGAAAAATGCCAGTAGAGGTTTTGAGACTTTCTCAATATTTGAAGTGGGCAGCCAGTATAAAACTTCTGAGCCTGAAGATCAGATGAATATTGCATGTGGCATTAAAGTAGGCATAAGACAAAAGAAAGATTGGCAAAATGAAAAAAGCTTATTTGATGTGTATGATTCAAAGAGAGATTTATTTAACCTTATTGACCATCTTATTCTGCAGCAGAAAAAATTAACAATAATTGACGAAGCTCCAGATTGGTATCATCCAGGACGGTCCGCAACAGTTATGTTAAATAAAACTATTAAGATTGGTTATTTCGGTGAAATACATCCAAGAATTAGTAAGCATTACAAAATTAAAGAAAGAATTAACGCTTTTGAATTGTTATTAGATGACATTCCATCTATTGCAAAAAAGACAACAAACAAACCAATGCTTAATTTGAGTGATTTTCAAAGTGTAAGTCGTGATTTCGCTTTTGTTCTCGATCAAAATATTCAGGGTTATGAGCTTATCGATTCAGCAATGAAAGTAGATAGAAACCTGATACAGGATGTTGAGATATTTGACTTATTTGAAGATCCTAATCTAGGTGAGAACAAAAAATCTATGGCCATTAAAGTAACTATGCAAGCCGCAGATAGAACTCTTAAGGAAGATGAAATTCAAGAACTTAGCTCAAAAATAATAGAAGTAATTGAAAAATCTACTTCTGGTTCCGTTCGTTCCTAAAACTGAATTAATTTAATAAATGACTGACGTTAAAAATATAAGAAACTTTTCAATTATTGCCCATATTGACCATGGAAAGTCTACTCTTGCAGATCGCTTGATTCAATTTTGTGGGGGTTTAACTGAAAGAGAAATGAAAGAGCAAGTGCTTGATTCAATGGATATAGAAAGGGAAAGAGGAATTACAATTAAAGCACAAACAGTCCGTCTAAAATATAAAGCTAAAGATGGGGAAACTTATACATTAAATATTATTGATACACCGGGACATGTTGATTTTAGTTATGAAGTTAATAGATCTTTATCAGCATGTGAGGCTTCTTTACTAGTAGTTGATGCTAGTCAAGGGGTTGAAGCTCAAACATTAGCTAATCTTTATCAAGCTGTTGAAAATGACCATACTATTATTCCAGTCCTGAATAAAATTGATTTACCTGCAGCTGAACCTGAAAGAGTTAAAGATCAAATAAAAGATATACTTGGAATAGACACTTCAAATGTTTTAGAAATTTCTGCCAAATCTGGATTAGGCATTGAAGACGTTTTAGAGACTGTGGTTAATGATTTTCCTCCACCTAAAGGAATTCAAGACAGTCCTCTAAAAGCATTGTTAGTAGATAGCTGGTATGATGCTTATCTTGGAGTTGTAATTTTAGTTCGTGTTATTGACGGAGTAATAAAAAAAGGAATGGAAATAAGATTCCATCAGGCTGATACTAAACATTTAGTAGAAAGAGTAGGAAGTTTTACTCCTAAAATGGTTGCAAGTGATGATATTAGATCTGGTGAGCTGGGTTTTATAACGGCAGCAATTAAGGAAGTTGCTCAGACAAAAGTAGGCGACACTATCGTTCTAGCAAATGATAAAAAAACTAAACCTTTGCCTGGATTTAAACCAAGTCAGCCAGTGGTTTTTTGTGGATTATTTCCAACAAATGCTGCCGATTTTAAATTTCTAAAAGACGCTTTAAGTAAATTGAAATTAAATGATTCAAGTTTTCATTTTGAGCAGGAAACATCCGCTGCCTTAGGTATGGGGTTTAGATGTGGGTTTTTAGGATTGCTTCACTTAGAAATAATTGTTGAGCGATTAGACCGTGAGTTTGATATTGATTTGATAACAACCGCACCAAGTGTAATTTATAATATATCTTTAAACGATAACTCCTCTTTAGAATTGCACAATCCTGCAGATATGCCTGAGGTTATGAAAATTAAATCTATCTCTGAACCATGGATTAAGGCTACAATTATTTGTCCTGAAGAATATTTAGGTAGCATTATATCTTTATGCGAAGATAAAAGAGGCACACAAGTTGAGATTTCATATTCGGGTGCCAGGGTAATTTTGACCTATAAACTACCATTAAATGAGATTGTTTTTGATTTTTATGATCGATTGAAATCAATTTCTAGTGGCTATGCAAGTTTTGATTATGAGATAGATAAATACATAGAAAGTGACTTGGTAAAGCTAAGTGTTCTCGTAAATGAGGAGCCAGTTGATGCTCTGTCAATTATAGTACATAAGAATTTTGCTGAGAAAAAAGGTCGAGCAGTTTGTGAAAAACTTAAAGAATTAATACCTAGACATCAATTTCATATTCCAATTCAAGCAGCTATTGGAGGTAAGATCATTGCAAGAGAAACAGTTAGAGGTTACCGCAAGAATGTAATTGATCGCATTCATGGTGGGGGAGCTACTGATCGAAAAAGAAAATTATTAGATAAACAAAAAAAAGGAAAACAACGTTTAAGAACTTTTGGAAAAGTAGATATTCCGCAAGAGGCGTTTATAGCAGCCTTAAAGGTTGAATAAGGAAAGGTGGCCGAGTGGTTGAAGGCGCACGCTTGGAAAGCGTGTATGCGGGTGACCGTATCGTGGGTTCGAATCCCATCCTTTCCGCCATAATTCAGCAAAAACTGAATAATTATTATTAATAAAAACTCTTAAAAAATCAATTTGGTGTCAAATTGGGGACAATTGGCATGGGATATTGAGTAGATACGTCCAGATGCAAGGTGAACATTCGTTTAGAAGGTTGAGAGATTAATTGAGATATTTTAAAACATAATCGATAGAACTCTCATCTATAAGTCTATCTTTTATTGGCTCAATATGCTCTGACCAATTATTGCACGCTTCTTTGTTGTCTGGAACAAATGGAAATTCTGCTACATATTTATTAAAGGTATCCTGAATATCTTTATTGTCTACTTTCATCATAACTTGAGTGGCAGTATTAAAAATCTCCTCATATAAAGATTGATTAATTTTTTTATATTTATTCCAGTTATTCTCATAAATTAATTTATTTTCAGGAAACAGCGCTGAACATTGATTGAAGACTTTTCTCTGTTGCTCATAACTAGAAATAATACCTGATGATACCTCAATGAACTTTCTTAATCCTTTAAGCATTCCTTCAGGCCGTAATACCTTTGAAGAAATATCTCTAGGACATAAATGATAACTGTAGTCTTCATCAAGTGTTTTCATAAACTTATGCCTTACTAGACCTCTAGCCTCACTATTTGAATTTAATCTAGTCATAAAATGAGTTTCTCTTAACGTTTTTGATTGATCGTTATAGACCCTGAAATAAGTGCCAGCAAGACTATTGAAATCAGCCTCCAATAAAATCTCATCTTTGGTAAATGCAATAAACTTATCACTACCTTCCCTTAATTGAGATCCCCCTAGAAGCTCGACGGCAGACATCTCAAGATCAATTTGATATTGCACAATTTTTTTATTCGTAGGGCAGTATGTGAATTGCTCAACTCTTTCTCTGTTACAATCTTCATCAAGCTGTTCATGAATTATTATAGGAAGCATTTGATTATCAATAATATTGCTTTGATAGGGTTCTAAAGAAAAATGGTAAAAATCAGGTTTTACCGCATTCCCTCCCCAAAAACTTGTACGGGGCCACAAATCATCTACTCTTTGATTCACTGCTCTATTATCATGACCATTGTCAGCGTGACACTGCGAAGGCTTATCGTGATTTAACATAGAATAAACATAGTCAAAATCATTATCAAAAGACCAACCAAAGTCTTCAATATCAATCGCATTTGAATTTGGAATTGACAGAAAGAATGCAATGATTAGAGCTAGAAATAAAGTTACTGTATTTTGATATATAAATTGTTTCATTTTTTAAAAACTCCAATGATACCATTTATCAAATAGGAAATTACAAATACAGAAAATGTTCTTACCAATATTGGAGAAGGTTCAGCGCCTATTCTTAATCTGAAAGGGTCTATAAATACCTTATTAAATAGTACTGCTATTATAAGAGCAGCAATTAAAAATAAACCGACATTTAAAAGTTCAAAGGTAATTATTTTACCTTTAACAAATTGTCTGACGTACAAATTGCTTACAAACGAAGCTACTATTGACCACAGAATAATAATGACAATCATTACAGGGTCAAGAAGGTTGGCGAGTAAATTTGCAGAAGCATAAGCACTCAAAGGCATATTTGCACTATAGGTTATGGCAAACGCAAGAATTAAAATGATTATGAATATGCCAAGTCTCATTATTATAATCATACCACTTTTTGTGCATTTGTACGTTGAGATTATGCTCTCTCCACCACACCCCAATATTCATATTTACTGTGTCAAATTGGTGCCAAACTATGGATAATTAATTAAAATATTACTCTTTGTTAAAAATATTTATTCCACAATTACTGGAAAAAAATGTTCTATAATTTATGAATAATTAATTGGAAAGCGTGTATGCGGGTGACCGTATCGTGGGTTCGAATCCCATCCTTTCCGCCATTTTGAATAAAAATAAGTAGAAACTTAATCCAATAAAAATTTGTTTTTACCGAACTCCTACTACACTGAACATACTGTCTTGATAGACTATGATTTCTTATGCGTTATCTGCTCATTCTTATAAGCGTAATAATTATTTATTTCCCAACTAATATTTTGCTTGCTGATGATCATTACATAGGTCGGTATTGTGAAATGGACGGTGCATATACTGAATATGGAGAAGATGTTTACGCTGAATTTTATATGTATAGCAATCGTTATGGAGAGTCTGATGGAGCATATACAGAAAGTGGTGAATATGTATATGGAGAGTGTTATATTTATTAATAAGTTACAGAAATGACAAATTGCCTATTTTATTGTATAATTATCTTATGAGGTTTTTTGCTTTATTTTATTTAATTGGTTTAATTTTTATTTTTTCTTCTTGCAATACAACAAATCCAAAAGATGTTAAGAAGTCAGAAGCTCAAAAAGTTACAGCAATAGATTATGGACATATAATTTCCTCTGTACCTGTTGAGATCAAAGGTGAAGGAAGTGCTTTTGGAGCAGTTGCTGGTGCAATGATAGGTGGTCTACTAGGAACACAAATATGTGGCGAGGAAGAGATAGCTGGGACACCATGTGAAGATATAGCAATTTTTTATGGAACTTTAGGAGGAGCTGCTTTGGGCTATGCTTCAGAAGCCGCTCTTGGTAATC
>CABWZX010000021.1 GCA_902510025.1 uncultured Pelagibacteraceae bacterium
TAATCATCGTTGCTCTTTTGGTAATACTTTTTGGTAGAGGTAAAATTTCTCAGTTAATGGGAGATGTTGCGAAAGGCGTTAAAAGTTTTAAAAAAGGCATCAACGAGGACGACGAACCTAAATCAATCGATAAGTCTGAAGAAGAAGACACTAAGCATTAATTGCTTATTATAAATTTTTTATAAGTTTATGTTACCTGGTGTCGGTGGAGTAGAATATTTAGTCATAGCAGCATTAATTATTATTTTTGTTGGCCCCAAGGATTTGCCTGGTGTCTTGAGGACATTTGGTCGATGGTGGGGGAAAATCAAGAACTTCTCAAAAGAATTTAAAGCAAGCATTAACGATATTGCAGCTGAAACCGGAATTGATGAAATTAAGGCATCAGTAGAAAAAAATAAGCCAAAAAACTTTACTGATGAAATGAGAGATTCAATTAATGAATCTATTAAAGCCGATGAAAAGAAGGACGATGAGTCTGAGAAATGAGTTCTGAACAAGAAAATCTTGATGAAAGTAAGCAACCATTATTACAACATTTAGTTGAGTTAAGAGGACGTTTAGTTAAATCTCTTATATTAATAGCAGCTCTTTTTGTTGTTTCATATATTTTTGCAGATACGATTTATAACTTTTTAGTTCAACCATACGCAGATGCCGTTGAAGGTGAGGAAGGAAGACGTCTAATATTTACAGCTTTACATGAGACTTTCTTTACTTATTTAAAAGTAGCACTATTCACTTCTTTGTTTATTTCTCTTCCTTTTATATTGATTCAAATATGGATCTTCGTTGCTCCTGGACTCTATAAAAATGAAAAAACTGTTGTATATCCATACTTACTTGCTACTCCAATTCTTTTCTTAATTGGAGGCTCGCTTGTCTATTATTTTATTATGCCTTTAGCTATTAAGTTCTTTCTTTCTTTTGAGTCTATAGGTGGAAATGGAGCACTTCCAATACAACTTGAAGCAAAAGTAAATGAATATTTAAGTCTTGTTATGCGTTTAATATTTGCTTTTGGTCTATGTTTTCAACTGCCTGTAGTTTTAACTTTACTTGCAAGAGTAGGGTTAGTGGGTAGAGAAGGTCTTAGGAAGAATAGAAAATTTGTAATAATTGGAGTCTTTACAATGGCAGCAATTCTGACTCCTCCTGATCCCATATCCCAAATTGGACTAGGAATTCCAGTGCTAATTCTTTATGAAATATCAATATATGCAGTTGGTTTCATTGAAAAGAAGAGAATCAAAGAGTAATTTAGATCCATGCTAGATATTAAAAAAGTACGGGAAAATCCGGAATTAATTGATCAAACATTAGAAAAAAGAAATCATCCTGCCGTTTCAAAAGATCTTTTGTCAGCTGATGAGAAAAATAGGAATTTAATTTCGGAACTTCAAAAGATTCAGGAAGAAAGAAACTCTAAGTCTAAGCTTATTGGTGAACATGCAGCTAAGGGAAAGAACGATGAAGCTGAAAAGTTAAAAGTTGAGGTTGGAAATTTAAAATCAAAAATGCAAGAACTAGAAGATCTGCAAAGAAATTCTCAAAATACTTTAGAATCAATGCTTGCTGAAATTCCTAACCTACCAGATGAATCTGTTCCAGTTGGAGATGAATCTAAAAATAAAGAAATTAAAGTTGAAGGAAAGAAGAAAGATTTTTCTTTTGAATTAAAGGAACATTTTGACCTTGGTGAAAACTTAAATGTAATGAGCTTTGAACAGGCCGCAAATATTTCTGGAGCGAGGTTTGTAATCCAAAAAGGCAAACTTGCTAGATTAGAAAGAGCAATTGCTAATTTTATGTTAGATCTTCATACAACTGAATTTGATTATGAAGAAATGAATGTTCCTATTCTTGTAAAAGACCAAGCTATGTTTGGCACAGGACAGTTACCAAAATTTAAAGATGATTTATTTAAAACAACAAATGATTATTGGCTAATACCTACAGCTGAAGTTCCTCTAACAAATATGACTAGAGAAACAGTTTTAGACATTGCTGAATTACCTAAAAGATATGTTTCTCATACACCATGTTTCCGATCTGAAGCAGGTGCTGCTGGCAAAGATACGCGTGGTATTATGCGTCAACACCAATTTTACAAAGTAGAGCTAGTTAGCTTAACATCTGAAGATCAATCGAATGATGAACATGAAAGAATGCTTAGTTGCGCAGAAGAGGTGCTTAAAAGACTTGATCTACATTATCGTGTTGTTGTTCTATCATCTCAGGATATGGGATTTTCTGCTCAAAAAACTTACGATATTGAGGTTTGGTTGCCAGGGCAAAAAGAGTATAGGGAAATTTCTAGCTGTTCAAATTGTGGTGATTTTCAATCAAGAAGGATGAATTCTCGATACAAAGATAATGATACTACAAAATTTTTACACACACTCAATGGTTCAGGCTTAGCTGTGGGCCGTACCCTAATTGCAATTATGGAGAATTATCAAAATTCTGATGGTTCAATTGAGATTCCTGATGTATTAAGCCCATACATGAACGGCGAAACTAAAATTACAAAATAAATACATATTATGCCTCCAATTAAACTGAAAGATACCAGGATACTTATAACTAATGACGACGGTTATTCTGCTCAAGGAATAAAGTTATTAAAAGAAATTGCAGAAGAATTCTCTAATGATGTTTGGGTAGTTGCTCCAGAAGTTGAAAAAAGTGGAGCATCACATGCTTTAACATTCAAAGGTGAGATGAAGCTCAAGATGCATGATGAAAAATTATTTTCATTAGATGGATCTCCAAGTGACTGTGTTGCTATAGGACTTGATAGAGTCTTAACAGATCGTAGGCCAGATTTAATACTATCTGGAATTAACAGTGGGTGTAACGTTGGAGAAGATGTTACTTATTCAGGGACAATTGCTGCGGCAATGGAAGGTTTAATTAGAAGAGTGCCTTCTATCGCTATTAGTCAAAACTATGAGTCTGGAAAGAAAAATGAAATATTGTGGGATGCAAGTCAAGCGTATCTTGGAAAGATTTTAGAAAATATTACTGAAATAGGTTGGGATGAGAATGTATTTATGAGTATTAACTTCCCACACTGTGCTGCAAAAGATGTAAAAGATATTCAAATCACAACCCAAGGAAATCGCGATACTGACGACCTTGTTATTTATGAAAAAGAAAGAAATGTTTTTCGATTTGGATTAAGAAGAAGACTTGAAGAGTCTGTGTCTGAAATTCCTCCAGCTTCAAATGATTCTGTTGAAGGATTTATGACAGATGTTAAGGCTGTAGCTGATATGCATATTTCTATTACACCTCTTCATTTGGACCTAACTCACGCAGGTTCTCTTGAGTCCTTAAAAAAGGGCATAAAACAGTAATAAATATTGATTATTTAGTTCAAAAATAGTCTCTAAATGTGTATATTGCCGCATTAAATCAATAAGGAGTTATTCCCATGGGTGAAATGTTTGTGCAGTTAATGCCTCTGTTTCTAATATTTGCAATTTTTTATTTCTTACTAATTCGTCCTCAACAAAAAAGAGCAAAACAACATAAAGAAATGGTAGCTGCAATCCAAAGAGGAGATAAAATTTTAAGTTCCGGAGGAATGAGAGGCAAAGTTATTAGAGTTGTTAATGATAATGACATTGAAGTTGAGATTTCCAATGGAGTAAATGTTGTCATGGTTAAATCAACCATCGCGGAAGTAGTAAAAGAACAATCATAATTTAAATATAAATGCTTTATTTCTCTAAAACGAAAGTTTTACTAATCTTTTTAGCAATCTTTTTTGCTTCATTTTTTGCTTTACCTAATGTTTTTAATCAAACTCAGTTAAGTAATTTTCCTTCTTTTGTACCAAGTCAAAAAGTTAATCTAGGATTAGATTTACAAGGAGGTTCGCATCTCCTTCTTGAGGTAGATACTAAAGAAATAATTAAAGAAAGAACTGAAACTTTAAGCTTTGATCTAAGAAAATTGTTAAAAAAGAATGATATTAGTACAGCAAATATAAGAGTTTTAGATGATAGCATTTCTTTTTCAGCTGCTGAGCTTTCTGAATCAACAATAAGAGAAATAGAAGATTTATCAATTTCAAATACTCAAAACATTTTACAGGTTAGTAGTAATTCAAACTTAGTTGTAGAAGACAATAATGGTTCAATCAGCATTAATTTCACAGATGAATTTATTAAACAAGCTGTTTCAAACGCTGTAAGCCAATCACTTGAAATAGTGAGACGAAGAATAGATGAATTAGGAACTAAAGAACCATCTATTCAAAGACAAGGAGCTTCAAGAATAATAATTCAACTCCCCGGTCTTGATGACCCTGAAAGAATTAAATCTTTACTTGGACAAACAGCAAAACTTACATTCCAGCTAGTTGATCAAACAACATCATATGACCCAAACAACCCGAAAAAGATTCCAATTGGCTCAGAAGCCTTAGAATCTGATGAAATTGAAGGATATAAATACATAATTAAAAAAAGAATTATGGTTGGTGGTGAGAATTTAGTAGATGCTCAACCTGGTTTTGATCCACAAACAAATGAACCAATTGTGTCTTTTAGATTTGATAGAATTGGAGCAAAAAAATTTGGTAGGGCGACACAAGACAATGTAGGTAAACCATTTGCAATTGTTCTTGATGATAAAGTTATAAGTGCCCCAGTGATTAGGGAAGCTATTTTAGGAGGGTCTGGACAGATTTCTGGGGGTTTTGATGCTGAGGAAGCAAATGATCTAGCTATTTTATTAAGAGCTGGAGCCTTGCCAGCACCTCTTATCATTCTTGAAGAAAGATCAGTAGGACCAGATTTAGGAGCCGATTCAATAGCCGCTGGTAAGTATGCAGCTATTATTGGATTTGTAGCTATTATTATTTTTATGATTATTATTTATCGTTTCTTTGGTTTATTTGCAGATATCGCACTTATAATTAATTTGATAATGGTTCTTGGGATCCTGTCTTTATTGCAAGCAACTTTGACACTGCCAGGAATTGCAGGAATTATCCTTACAATTGGAATGGCAGTGGATGCAAATGTGTTAATATTTGAGAGAGTTAAAGAAGAAATAAGAAATGGAAGTTCAATGATTAACTCTGTAGAAAATGGATATAAAAGAGCTTTATCAACTATCCTAGATGCAAACATAACAACCTTAATTGCTGCATTAATATTATTCTTTATGGCTTCAGGGCCAGTAAGAGGTTTTTCTATAACCCTTGCCATAGGGATATTTACTTCAGTGTTTACAGCGTTTACTTTTACAAGATTCTTAATATCTCTTTATGTAAGAAGATTAAAACCATCGAATGTAGGTCTTTCTAATGAAGTTTGATTTGTCTAATACAGCAATACCTTTTATGTCCGCAAGAATAGGAGGGTTCATTTTTTCAGCCATTCTAATCATTTTATCTTTTGGATCCTTTTTTTATAGCGGTTTAAACTTTGGTATTGATTTTAAAGGCGGAACACTTATTGAAATTGAAACCGCAGATGAAATTAATCTTGCTGATATAAGATCTAATTTAAATTCCTTATCGCTTGGAGATGTTCAAGTTCAAGAATTTGGGTCAACAAAAAATATCTTAATAAGAGTTGAACAACAAGAAGGTGGAGATAGCGTTCAACAGAATGTTGTTGAAACAGTTAAAACAAGTCTTGATAAAAATATAACAACATCAATAAGTTATAGAAGAACTGAAGTTGTTGGGCCTAAAGTTAGTGGCGAGCTTATTCAATCTGGAATAATAGCAATTGCTGTAGCTGTTTTTGCAATGCTTATTTACATTTGGTTTAGATTTGAATGGCAGTTTTCATTAGGCGCTGTTATAGCCCTTATTCATGACGTTATATTAACAATAGGGGTATTTTGCTTTACTCAATTAGAATTTAATCTGCCAATTATTGCAGCTATTCTTACAATTGTTGGCTATTCCATGAATGATACAGTTGTTGTATATGATCGAGTTCGAGAAAACTTAAGAAAGCATAGATCAAAACCAATTGATGAGCTGCTTGATTTATCAATCAATGAAACATTATCAAGAACAGTCATCACATCTGTTACTACTTTATTAGCACTTGTTTCTCTTTATATCTTTGGAGGATCAGTGATTAAAGGATTCACCTTTGCGATGATCTGGGGTGTTGTTGTTGGAACCTATTCATCCATATTTGTAGCCTCTCCATTTCTAAAGTATGTAGATGTCAAAAGAGACTGGAATACAACCTCCGCTGTTGATTCAACTAAATAACTTCTAAGAAAGATTTTGAGCTGCCACCATTGCCAAAAGCATTGGAACTGAAAGCATAGTGTTAGTTCGTGAGAATAACATTGCTGTTCTTGCTGACTTGGCTTTTGTTTCAGGATCAGATTCTACTATTCCTAATGCTCTTTTTTGATTAGGCCAAATGACCATCCAAACATTATATGCCATGATAATAGCAAGCCACATACCTATTCCAATGGTAAGAGCCTGAGGATCAGAGTAACTAGAAGTTAGAGTTAACGTTAATGCGCTAATTGATCTTTCGTGACCATAGTACAATCCAAGAGTTAATAGTCCTGTAATTAAAGTTGCCACAGCTGCCCATCTAAACCAAAACAATGCAGCTGGTGCAATTACTTTTCCAATAGCAGGTTTTTGTTCATCAGGAATGTTTGGCATATTTGGAATTTGTATAAAATTAAAATACCAAAGAAGACCAATCCACATTACGCCTGAGATTACATGTAAATATCTTGATAGAGTTCTCCAAAAATCAATATCAAATGACAGATCGTACGCCGAAGCCATTATACCCAGGAGTACAATTGTGAGAACAACTCCCGCAACGATAGTTTTATTTAACGATTGTAAAATACTAGCCATATTTGAATCTCCTCTTCTCCATTGATAATAACAAATATAATTACTTGTAAAATATATTTTTTAACTATTTTTTAGTACTTGCTTTAAGTACTTCCCTGTATAGCTTTTTTTAATCTTAGCTATAGATTCTGGAGTTCCTGAGCCAATTATTTCACCGCCACCATCTCCACCTTCAGGTCCAAGATCAATTATCCAATCAGCAGTTTTAATCACATCTAGGTTATGTTCTATTACTACTACTGTATTTCCCTGGCTAACAAGAATTTGTAGAACTTCGAGTAATTTTTTAATATCGTGAACGTGAAGGCCAGTGGTAGGTTCATCTAGAATATATAGTGTCTTCCCAGTTGATCTCTTTGACAGTTCTTTTGATAATTTAATTCTTTGAGCCTCTCCACCGGATAATGTTGTGGCTTGTTGACCTATTTTTATATATCCAAGGCCTACACTTTGAAGTGTTTTAAGTTTAGTTTTGATCATAGGAATGGCATCAAAAAAATCACATCCTTCATCAACAGTCATATTTAAAACGTCTGCAATACTTTTATCTTTATATTTAATTTCTAATGTTTCCCTATTATATCGTTTTCCTGAACATTCATCGCATGTCACATAAACATCAGGTAGAAAATGCATTTCTATTTTTATAACGCCATCTCCTTCACAAGCTTCACATCTTCCACCCTTAACATTAAAAGAGAATCTTCCTGGCTTGTATCCTCTTGCTTTTGATTCAGGTAATCCAGTAAACCAATCCCTTATAAATGTGAAAGCGCCAGTATATGTAGCAGGGTTTGAACGAGGTGTTCTTCCTATTGGGGATTGATCAATATCAATAACTTTATCTAGATGTTTTAAACCTTTAATTTCTTTGTGTTTCGCTGGAGCACTTTTTGAACCATTCAAATCTCTAGCTACTGCTTTATAGAGTGTGTTAATAGTTAGTGTAGATTTCCCACTTCCTGAAACTCCAGTTACACATGTAAGTGTTCCTAATGGAATCTCACAATTTATATTCTTTAAGTTATTCCCTGTAGCGCTAATTATTTTTAAAAATGCATCATTTAAAGCATTTCTTCTCTTGTCTGGAACTTCAATCTTTAGTTTTCCTGATAGGTATTGCCCCGTTATGCTTTTTTTATTTTCTTTAATCTTCTTTATAGACCCCTCAGCAATTACTTTCCCTCCTTCATTTCCAGCTGCAGGACCGAGATCAACGATGTGGTCAGCAGTGGTTATGGCCTCTTCATCATGCTCCACAACAATTACAGTATTCCCTAAATCACGTAATCGTTTCAGAGTACCCAGTAATCTCTCATTATCTCTTTGATGCAATCCAATAGAGGGTTCATCTAATACATATAAAACTCCTGTAAGACCTGAACCTATTTGTGAAGCAAGTCTTATCCTTTGAGACTCGCCACCAGATAAACTTCCAGAGCTTCTTGATAACGTTAAATACTCAAGTCCAACGTTGTTTAAGAAATTAATACGTTCATTTAATTCTTTTAATATTCGATACGCTATCTCTTTTTCTTTCTTTGATAGTTTTGTTTCAAGTTTCTTAAACCAAATGACAAGATCTTTAATTGATTTTTTGCAAACTTCTCCAATATGTAATTTATCAATCTTTACTGCGTCAGCTTCAGGTTTAAGTCGGTATCCTTTACACTTTGTACATTTAACCTCTCCTTGATATCTTTCGATACGTCCTCTCATCCAATCACTGTCAGTCTCTAGATAGCGTCTTTCTAGATTATTAATAACTCCTTCAAATGGTCTTTTGGATTCCCATCCTCCATCATAAATGAATTTAAGTTCTTCATCTCCTGAACCGTATAGAATTATGTTTTGAGTTTTTTTTGGAAGCGATTTCCAAGGAGTGTCCAGTGAGAATTTGTATTTCTTTGCGACGGTATTTAAAATTTCTTTAAAATAATTATATTTTGAAACAGGCCAAGGTGCTATTCCATCTTCATTGATAGATAAATTTTTATTTGGTACAACTAAAGCCGGGTCAATTGACAAATCAGTGCCAATTCCATCACATTCAGGGCATGCCCCATAGGGATTGTTAAATGAGAATAATCTTGGTTCTATTTCATCAATGGTAAATCCTGATACTGGACATGCAAACTTAGAAGAAAATAATTCTTGTTTTGCTTTTGAACCATTTTGAGAATGATCTTCAATAATCACTAAACCATCTGCAAGATGAAGTGCAGTTTCAACGCTATCAGCTAGCCTATTGCCAATATCCTTAGTTAAAGAAATTCTATCGACCACAACTTCTATGTCATGTTTTTTCTTTTTATCTATACTAGGCAATGAATCAAAGTCATATTGCTCGCCATCTATCTTAATTCTTTGAAACCCTTTTTTTTGAAGTTCTGCTAATTCTTTTTTATATTCACCCTTTCTACCTCTAATAATTGGAGCAAGAATTAAAAACTTTGATCCATCGGGACGTTCTTTAATTCGATCAACTATTTGCGATATTGTTTGACTTTTTATTGGTAAACCTGTTGCAGGAGAATAAGGAATTCCAACTCTTGCAAAAAGTAATCTTAGGTAATCATATACTTCTGTAACTGTTCCTACTGTGGATCGCGGATTCTTAGAAGTTGTTTTTTGCTCAATAGAAATGGCAGGACTCAATCCTTCAATCAGATCAACATTTGGCTTCTGCATCATTTGAAGGAACTGTCTTGCATAAGCAGATAGACTTTCTACATATCTTCTTTGCCCTTCTGCATAGATTGTATCAAAGGCAAGTGAAGATTTTCCCGATCCAGATAATCCTGTAATAATAGTTAGTTTTTCACGAGGAATTTGAAGACTTATATTTTTTAAATTATGTTCTCTGGCACCCTGAATTGAAATTGTTTTGTTCATTGTCTAACTATAAATAGATCCTATATTTTTTTGATCAAGAATAACTGTGTATAAATTAAAGCTTCTTGCTTTTTTTATATACACATTCTTAATATCTAGTTAAATTAAATAATTATGGCAGGAAGTCTGAACAAAGTTATGCTTATTGGCAATTTAGGAGCCGATCCGGATATGAGACAGACTCAGGATGGCAAGAGGATGGCATTATTAAGCCTAGCTACATCAGAAAGTTGGAAAGATAAGAGTACAGGGGAGAAAAAAGAGAAAACTGATTGGCACAGAATAGTTATATTTAACGAGGGTTTAGCAGGTATTGTTGAGAGTTACCTTAAGAAAGGATCCAAGATCTTTGTTGAGGGTCAGCTCCGGACGAGAAAATATACTGATGCTAATGGCGTGGAAAAATTTACAACAGAAGTTGTTCTTTCTGGCTTTAATGGAAATCTAACTATGTTAGACAGTCGTGGTGGTGGAGGTGATTCAAACATGCCTTCAGAGCCTGGAATGAATCAAGACATACAATCTTCTGCACCTGATGACCTTGATATAGACGACGAAATTCCATTTTAAACTAGGCTTTTTTCCATCGAAAATTTCACTTTTTTCTGTTATAATTAGTTATATTTTTAATCATTTGCATATTCAAAATTTGCCTGTTTTTAGGGATTTTTGAGCGGATTTTAGGCTTTATTTTTGACTGATTCAGATAATCAAACTCCAAAAGAGAATACAGATAAAAAACATTCAATCGTTCCGATTTTAATCGATACCGAGATGCAAAATTCGTACCTCGATTACGCTATGAGTGTAATTGTTAGCAGAGCTTTACCTGATGTTCGTGATGGTTTGAAGCCTGTTCATAGAAGAATTTTATATGCAATGCATGAGGCAGGCTATCAATGGAATAAGCAACATAGAAAAAGTGCTAGAGTAGTCGGGGATGTGATCGGAAAGTACCATCCTCATGGAGATCAGGCGGTATACGATGCACTTGTACGATTAGCTCAGGATTTTTCAATGCGCGTTCCACTTCTTGATGGACAAGGAAACTTTGGATCAATGGACGGAGATAGAGCTGCTGCTATGAGATACACCGAAGTGCGAATGGCGAAAATCGCTGAATATCTTCTAACAGACATTGAAAAAAACACTGTTGATTTTAGACCTAATTACGATGAAAGCGAACATGAGCCAACAGTGCTACCGGCAATGTATCCGAACTTACTGGTTAATGGAGCAGGTGGGATTGCTGTTGGAATGGCGACAAATATTTTACCTCATAATCTAGGCGAAGTAATTGATGCATGTATTGCATATATCAATGATCAAGAAATTTCTTTTGATAAAATTTATGAATTAATTAAAGGCCCTGATTTTCCTACTGGAGGTACAATAATTGGAACTCAAGGAATAAAAAATTCTCAAGCCTCAGGAAGGGGTTCTATTGTGGTACAGGCCAAATCATCAATAGAAGAATTTAAAACTGATAGAGAAGCAATTATTTTTACGGAAATGCCTTACCAGGTAAATAAATCTTTATTATTAGAAAAAATAGCAGATTTGGTAAGAGATAAAAGAATAGAAGGAATAAGTGACCTACGTGATGAGTCCGATAGGCAGGGTGTGAGAGTTGTTGTTGAACTTAAAAAAGGAGTTATCTCTCAAGTTATCTTAAATAAACTTTATAAATTTACCCCTTTGCAAAGTTCATACGGAGTCAACTCACTTGCTTTAACTGAGGGTAGACCTCAATTAATGAACATCAAAGATTTTATAAGTCTTTTTATTAAGTTCAGAGAAGAAATTGTAACTAATAGAACACGAAATGATCTTTCTAAAGCTAGAGATCGTGCTCATATTTTAATAGGCTTGGCAATAGCAGTATCAAATGTTGATAAGATAATTGATATCATAAAAAAATCTAAAGATCCTAGTGAAGCAAAGCGAGAACTTCTTAAAAGTAAATGGAAAAGTTCAGGAATAAAGGGTCTACTGGATCTAATTGATG
>CABWZX010000022.1 GCA_902510025.1 uncultured Pelagibacteraceae bacterium
ATTTTCTGCCAAAAAATGAGCTTAAACAAAGGGATAAAACCGTAGCAGAAAACATTCTCTCAATGGATAAATGTCCATGGAACACCATCCCAGAGGCAATGAAAGAAATTGATGATTTAAGAGAAAACAGTGATGAGCTGGACTTGAATCGGTTACAAGAAATTGATGAATATGTTCAAGAATTAGAGGAGTACCACAAGGGAAAACTAAATGATTAATCTAACCAGCATTATCATATTTTTATGTGGAGGGATTATAGGACTGATACTTGGCTATGTTTTCTTTAGTAAGAAGAAAGAAGCAGTATCTGAAAACATCAGTGATCTATCTGATGTAAAAAGCTTAGTACAAAGCTTAGCTAATCAAATATCAGTGAAAGAAGGCAAGGATGATGAACGTTATGAAGTTATCAATAAGATAACAACAGCATTTACTGGTGGCACCAAGAAGCAAGGAGCTGTTGGAGAAATTTTATTAATTAATATTTTACAGCAAGCAGGTTTTCGCGAGGGCAAAGATTTTGAAGTTCAGAAAAAATTTGATGAAGAGGTTGATGGTGAGTTTAAGAGAAAGTATCCAGATATTATTTTACATTTACCAGATAATCGAAATCTAATAATTGATTCAAAGCTATCATTAAATGCTTGGCGAGAATATTGTGAAGCTACTGATGAAGCAACAAAGAATGAAACACATAAACGTCATGTGACATCAGTTAGAACACATATTAAAAAATTAAGTGAAGCCAATTATCAAAAGCTATATGAAGTTAACTCTTTGGATGCAGTAGTAATGTTTATGCCATATGAAAGTGCATTTGATTCTATGCTAGATAAATTAGAAGATATTATTATTGAAGCTAATAAAAATAAGATAATTCTGGCTAGTCCTTCAACGTTAGTGTCGGTTCTTAAGATTATTGACAACATGTGGTCAATTAATGAAAGAAATAAAAATGCTGATCAGATTGCTAACACAGCTTTGGAGATCTATTCACAAGTTGAAAAAGTTTATAGTGCATTTGAGAGTGCAGGACTTGAATTAAGAAAATCTATGGGGTCTGTTGAAACAGCTAAGTCTAGACTGAGAGATGGCAAGGGAAGTCTCGTAGCTAGGGTTGAAAAAATGATCAAACTTGGCGGATTAAAACCAGATAAACAGCTTCCAGAAATTAGTGATACTGAAGACCCAAAAATAAAAAAAATTAAATAAAAACAAATAGTTAAGTAATAAATTTTAATGTTTTGACCTTGACTTTGGGTCCTTGGATACATACATTACAAACATCTAAAAAGGGGGAATCACTATGGCAACAATTCAAGTAACAGACGCAACTTTTGAAGAAGAAGTACTAAAATCAGATAAGCCTGTAATTTTAGATTTTTGGGCACCATGGTGTGGTCCTTGTAAACAAATTGGCCCATCTCTTGAAGAAATTTCAGATGAGATGAAAGATAAGATCACAGTTGCAAAAGTTAATATTGATGAAAACCCAGTTACTCCGACGAAATACGGAGTTCGTGGAATTCCTACTATGCTTGTATTTAAAGATGGTGAAGCAGCTGCAACTAAAGTTGGTGCTATCTCAAAGCCAGCAATTGTTGAATGGATAGAAGAATCAATTTCTTAATTTAGTTTTAAAACTTGTCCTGCTAAATACAACGATCCGCAGATAAGGATTCTTGCATCTGGATTAGAACTTGCTATTGATCTAATAGCGTCTTCAATTGAATTTTCTTCTGAAGTATCATCATGCAATGAAAGTAGTTTGTCTTTCAATTCTTTAGCAGTTAAAGAATTTTCTTCATCAGGAATCTCTATAGTTTTAATTAATTTAATATTTGAAAACTCCTTAACATAATTAAGAGGATCTTTTGTATTTAGCATTCCAATAATCATACAAAGATCTTTTTTTTCATTTAAATCTTCTAAACTAATATTTATATTTTTTGCGGCATCAGGATTATGCGAACCGTCTAAATACAGTTCATTGCCTTTAGATAAATATGATTTTAACTTGCCAACTTCAATTTTCTCAAAACGCCCTGGAAAGGTGACTGCTTGATGAATATTCTTACTGAGTGGAGTAATAATATCTATACCAGAGATATGAGATGTAGCTGCTATTGCTAGACCTAGATTTTTAATTTGGAATTCTTGATTTTCGTTAAAATCATCTATTTCAATTTTTTGTTTTTCATCTTCATAAACTAACTTCTTATTTGTTTTTTCAAATGACCAATCACGACTATGTAGTAATACTGGTGAATTTAATTTCTTGGCATGTTCAAGTAGGACTTCCTGAGCTTTCTCATATGGTTGAAAGCCTATAATTGTTGGAACATTTTCTTTAATAATACCTGCTTTCTCAGCAGCAATTTTTTCTATGGACTCTCCAAGGAACTCATGATGATCATGAGAAATTGAGGTTATAACTGAGATTTTTGGGATAATAACATTACTACTATCTAGCCTTCCACCAAGTCCAGTTTCAAGCAGGGTGAAGTCAGATTTGGTTTTTGAAGCTGCTTCAAAGAAACAGGCAGAGGTAATTTCAAAGAATGTTATGGGATCATTATTATTAATCTCTTTTGTTTTTTTTAATAATTCAAGCAATCCATCATTATCGATAATTTGGTCATTAATCTCGAAACGTTCATTAAATTTTATGAGATGTGGCGATATATATGCATTCGTTGATTTTTTATTTTCTCTAAGCAATGCTTGAATAAACTTTAGAGTTGAGAATTTTCCATTTGTTCCTGCGATATGAATAATATTTTCTATTCTATCTTGCGGGTTATCCATCTTTTGAAGAAGGTTTTTTATGCGGTCTAAGGAAAGATCAATTTTCTTAGGATGAAGCTTTAAAAGTTCATCTAAAAAAAGATTTATTGTTTCGTCAGATGTATTCAATTATGCAGCTCTTTTTAAGAGCAGAGATAAGATTTGTGTTAATTTATTTTTAATTTCAGAGCGATGAACAATTTGATCAATGAATCCGTGATCAAGTAGATATTCACTTCTTTGGAATCCATCAGGAAGTGTTTCACCAACTGTACTTGAAATTACTCTTGGGCCAGCAAAGCAAATTAAAGCTTTTGGTTCTGCAAGTGTTATATCACCAAGCATTCCAAATGATGCGCTCACTCCGCCTGATGTAGGATTTGTCAGAACTACAACATATGGTAATTTAGCATCTTTAACCATCTGCACAGCAATAGTTGTTTTTGGTAAAGCTTGAAGGCTAAATTGGTTTTCTTGCATTCTCATTCCACCTGAACAAGTAAATACAACTAAAGGTGTATTATTTGTTACAGCATGTTCCGCCGCTTTAACCATTGCCTCTGATGCGGCTGCTCCGCATGAACCACCCATAAATTCAAATGACATTGCTGCAACGGTTGTAGCCAATCCATTTATTTTTCCTGAACCAATTAAAAATGTATCATCCAATCCAGTTTTACTTTTAGCTAGATTAAATCTTTCCTTATATGTTTTTGAATCTTTAAATCCTAGAGGGTCTGAGAAGCCAGCAGGGTATTTTATTTCTTCAAATACACCTCCATCAAATAGCTGTTTTAGGCGAATTCTTGGATGAATTTTAATGTGATCGTCACAATTAGGACAAATGTAAATTATTTTTTCAAGATCTTCTGCATATAGCATTGTTTGACATTGATTACATTTAATCCAAGCATTTTCACCAATATCGAGACTCTTTTTACCTCCAGGGAGTTTCTTGATAATAGGTTTTACAAATTTGGTTAGCCAATTCATTTTCTTCCTTGTTTAACTCCTTCAGATAATTCTTGAACATATTTTAATACTTTGTTTTTTATATCGTCACCATTCTTTTGATCATTAAGTGATGTCTGAATTATGTCAACAATTGAGCTTCCAACAACAACCCCATCAGCTATTTTGGCTACTTCTGTAGCATTGTCTTTAGTTTTAATTCCAAAGCCAACTGCAACTGGTAGATCACTTTTTGATTTTAGTGTTTCAATAGGTTTTACAAGCTTTGAAAAGTCGGGAGTTTTAGTTCCGGTAATTCCAGTAATTGATACATAGTACAAGAAACCAGATGTATTTTCTAATACTGCTGGAATTCTTTTTTCATCAGTTGTAGGTGTGCACAGTCGTATAAAATTTAATCCAGCTTCATTTGCAGGTATACAAAGTTCATGGTCTTCTTCAGGCGGAAGGTCAACAACAATTAAGCCATCAACTCCAGCATCTTTAGCTTCTTTTAAAAATTTCTCATTTCCATAAATATATATTGGATTGTAATAACCCATGAGGACAATTGGAGTAGTATTATTTTTCTTTCTAAATTCTTTTACTAGATTTAGTGTTTTTTTTAATGTCATTCCATTATTTAAAGCTCTAAGTGAACTGGCTTGAACTGATGGTCCATCGGCCATAGGATCAGAAAAAGGAACTCCAACTTCAATGATATCTACCCCAGATTGCGGAAGTTCGTTAATGATACTTATAGAAGTTTCATAGTCAGGATCACCTGCCGTCAGAAATGTTATAAATGCAGACTGATTCTTTTCAGCTAAAGATTTGAAAGTTTCTTCTAATCTCATTACATCTTAATTCCCAAATGATCAGCCACAGTAAATATGTCTTTGTCACCTCTGCCACACATATTCATAATAATAATATTATCTTTATTCATTTGTTTTGTAAGCTTTGGCAAATAAGCTAGTGCATGTGAAGGTTCTAGAGCGGGAATAATTCCTTCAAGTTTGGTACATAATTGGAATGCTTCCAAGGCTTCATCATCTTTAATAGAAACATAATTGACTCTTCCTATGTCATGTAAATAGGCATGTTCAGGCCCAATTCCAGGATAATCGAGGCCTGCAGAAATTGAATGAGCATCAGTAATTTGGCCATCGTCGTTTTGCAATAAATAAGTTCTATTGCCGTGGAGTACACCAGGTTTTCCAGCGGTTAAAGAAGCAGCATGTTTTTCTGTATCAACTCCCATACCAGCAGCTTCTACTGCATAAATACTTACTTCTGTATCATCCAAGAAAGTATGGAATAAGCCCATTGCATTAGATCCTCCTCCAATACAAGCTAGAAGAGCATCGGGCAATTTATTTTCTTTTTCTAGAATTTGTTCTTTTGCTTCTTTACCTATAACTGATTGAAAGTCTCTAACAAGCATAGGGTAAGGATGGGGTCCAGCAACTGTTCCTATAATATAAAAAGTATCTTCAACATTGGCAACCCAATCTCTAAGAGCTTCATTCATGGCATCTTTTAAAGTACCTGTTCCTGAAGTAACTGGAATTATTTCTGCTCCAAGTAATTTCATTCGAAACACATTTGGAGATTGTCTACGTATGTCTTCTTCGCCCATGTATACGATGCACTTTAAACCAAATCGTGCTGCAACTGTTGCAGTAGCTACTCCGTGTTGTCCTGCTCCCGTCTCAGCAATAATTCTTGTTTTACCCATTTTTTTTGCGAGCAGAATTTGACCAATGCAATTGTTAATTTTATGTGCACCAGTATGATTTAGCTCATCTCGTTTAAAATAAATCTTAGGTCCATTGAAATGTTCAGTAAGTCTTTCAGCAAAATAAAGTGGGCTTGGTCTACCTACAAAATCTTTCATTAGGCTATTAAATTCTGATTGAAATGCAGGATCATTTTTAGCTTCGTTATAAGCTTTTTCTAGATCAATGATTAGTGGCATCAATGTTTCGGCTACAAAGCGTCCACCAAATATCCCAAACTTTCCTGTTTCATCTGGCCCCAAAGCGAATGAATTAGGTTTATCTTTATCAGTCATTAATTTTTAATTTTATTTATAAATTCAGATATTTTTTGTTTATCTTTTACTCCAGGACTTGATTCAACTCCAGAAGATACATCAAAAAAATTAGTTAGATTAGAATTTACTGCAGTTTCAACGTTTTCAATGTTCAAACCCCCTGATAAGAAGAATTCCTTTTTTGAATTAAAGCCATTCAGGAAAGACCATTCAAATGTTTTTGCATTTCCTCCAGGAAGTTCTGCTTCTCTAGGTTTGGCATCAAATAAGAAATAATTTACAATTTCTTCATACGTTTTGGCTTTTTCTAAGTCTGATTTATTTTCTATTCCAAAAGATTTAATTATTTTAAGCGATGATGAGGCTTTAATTTCTCTAACTCTTTCCAATGATTCATTGCCATGCAATTGGATAATGGAAAAGCCTATTTCAATTATTTTACTTATTATAGAATCATCTGGGTCAACTGTTACAGCTACTGTTGAAACTTTATCTTTAATTTTATGAATAATTTTAGAAGAATCTTCAAATGAAATATTTCTTGGTGACTGAGGGTAGAAAATAAAACCTAGATAGTCTGCTTTTGAGTTAATTGCATGGACTGCAGTATCTTCAGACTTTAATCCACATATCTTAACGTAATTTTCACTCACGTTATTTCCTGTAGTAAGTTTTCAGCAGCTCTAGCAGGGTCTTTAGCATTTGTTATTGGTCGACCTATTACAAGAATATCTGCTCCAGTATTAATGGCTTCTTTGGCAGAAAGAGTTCTTTTTTGATCATCATTATCTTTATTGCTACTTCTTATTCCAGGAACAATCAGTTTAAGTTTATCTTTGTAAGTTTCTTTTATGTTACTTACTTCGTGTGGACTACAGACTATTCCATCTAAACCACTTTCATGGGCAATTGAAGTAAGTTGTTCGATTGAATGTTTAACTGAAGATCCAAAACCCAATTCTTCTATAGTACCGTCATCAAAACTAGTAAGTATAGTTACTCCTAAAAGATTAGTTTTACTTTGGACTTCATTTTTTAAATCAACACTACTTTTGAGCATTTCAGATCCTCCAGAAATATGAAGAGTTGTGAATTGTGGTTCTAGAGAAAATATTCCTCTTAGTGCAGAAACAACTGTATTTGGAATATCATGTAACTTTAAATCTATGAACAAAGGTAGTCCAAATTCCTTCATTTCATGACAACCTGATATTCCACAAGATGTAAAGAACTCTAATCCTAGCTTAATTCCACCAATATGAGGTTTAATCTGACTGACAAGGTTTGTTGCAGTCTCTATGTTATCCGAGTCTATTGCACAAAAAATAGGATTATTAGTCAAAATGAATTAACAGAAAATTAATCTTAATTTTTTTCTTGTTGGTCGTTAGGAACATTTTTTTTGGAATTTAATTTTAACCTCAAATCTTTTCCAGTTTTGAATCTTGGAATAAATTTTTCTTCAACATTTACTGATTCTCCAGTTCTAGGATTTCTACCAATTCTTTGTTTACGGTGTTGAACTGAAAAAGCACCAAATCCTCTTAGTTCCACTCTTTTACCTTCAGCTAAAGAGTCAGTAATTTCATTAAATATTGTATTTACAATCCTTTCAACATCTCTAACAAATAAGTGAGGGTTAGCTTCAGTTATATTCTGTATCAATTGAGATTTAATCAAGCTCATAGCTAGATTATTATATGGTAATGAAAATTAATGTAAATAATTGATTATGAAGAATTTATTCTTCAGACTTGTTTCTTCCTAGAGCTTTTCCAAGGATTGCCCCTAGTGAAGCTCCTGAATCTTTTGCTCCATATTTCTCAATAGCCTCCTTTTCATTAGATTCCTCAAGGCTTTTAATTGATAATGTTATCTTATAGCTAGATAAATCAATATTTGTTATTTGTGCATCTAATTTATCGTTTTTTGCCCAGCGCTCAGGCCTTGCATCTGTTTTTCGTAAAGCTAAGTCACTCTTTCTTATTGTTGTTTTAGGCCCATTCTCGCCGACACGAACTTTAACTCCAAAGTCCCCAACTTCAACTACATTGCAGGTTACTATATCTCCCTTCTTTTTTTCTTTGAGTTCACTAAAAGGGTTGCCTTCTACCTCACGTACAGAAAGAGATATTTTTTCATTTTCATTAGAAATGATTTTAGCCTTGATTTTATCTCCAGTTTTATATTTTTTAATCTCCTCTTTTGGATCATTATCCCATGAAAGATCCTTGATAAAAATAGCACCATCCATTTCATCACTAATTGAACAAAATATAACATTATCTTTAATGGAATTAATTTCCACTTCTAGAATTGAATCAATTGGGTTTTCTTCTGAAAATTTAGTCCATGGGTTCTCTGTCAATTGTTTAACTCCAAGACTTAATCTTCTTTTTTCATAGTCAATTTCAAGTATTTGACACTCAACTGATTGAGATCTTGCATAAAGATTACCAGGCTTAGAATTTTGTTTTTGACTCCATGTTAACATATCCTTGTGGCACAGTCCTTCAATCCCGTTTTCAATTTCAATAAATATTCCGTAATCTGTTACATTTGTTACAATGCCACTGACTCGATCATTAATATTTAACGAATCTTTAATTTTTGTCCAAGGGTCTTCTTCAAGTTGTTTCATTCCAACTGAAACTCTATTTTTATCAGGATCCACTTTAATTATTTTTACTTTAACTTTTTGATCAATTTTTAGAATCTCGGAAGGATGTCCAATTCTTTTGTATGTAATGTCACTGCTGTGTAGTAAGGAATCATATCCTCCTAGATCAACAAATGCTCCATAATCAGTTATTGCTTTAATCTTACCTTCTACAACAGAATCAAGTTTTAGTTGTAAGAATCTTTCTTCGCGAACTTCCTTATGCATCTCTTCAAGAACAGATCTTCTACTAACTACAATGTTGTTACGTTTTAAATCCATTTTTAGGATTTTAAATTTCTGAGGGATATTTAATAAATGACTAATGTCTTTAATGGGCCTAGTATCTATTTGGCTTCCTGGTAGAAAAGCAGTTACTCCTATTTCACAGCTTAACCCACCTTTAACTTTGCCTGTTATTACTCCTTCAACAAGCTCGCCTGATTCAAATGATTTTTCAATTTCTAACCAAATTTCTTTTGATTTAGCTTTTGATCTTGAAAGTACACATTCACCGTTATAGTTTTCAATTTTTTCTAAATAAACGTCAATTTTATCTCCCACAGACAATTCATTACTATCTTTTTGGAAAATAAATTCCCTTTTTGGAATTCTACCTTCAACCTTAGCTCCTATATCAACAATGACTGCATCATTTTCAATTTCAGATACTATTCCTTGGATAATTGAACCTTCCTTAAGGTTCGACTTATTTATAGATTCAGCTAATAGTTCATCAAACTCTGTTTTTTGATGCTCTTTACTAACCAACTCATTCATAAATTTAATTACTTAACTATTTTAATTATTGTCTTAAAGGTCTGTTCTATATCTAAAAAAGTTGTATCTATCAAGTAAGAATCTGCAGCAGGAATAAGAGGAGCAGTTTTTCTTGTCATGTCTCTGTTATCTCTTGCCAATATAGATTTGTGTATTTGGCTAATATTGGGGGTTTTTTTCGTTTTAGCTATTTGCAAGGCTCGTCTTTTGGCTCTAATTTCAGATGATGCCCACATGAATATTTTATATTTAGCTTTGGGAAATATGACCGTTCCTATATCTCTTCCTTCAATAATCACATATTTTTTTGTTTTAGAGTATTTTATTGGAAATTTTTTTTGATAGCTAACTAGTTTAGATCTAAGTTTTTTTATAGAAGAAATTTGAGAAGATACTTTATCTATTTGAGAAGAGTAAAGCTTTTTTGAATTTAAGGAGTTTTCATTGATATAGGCTACACATGCAGTTATTTTTTTTTCATCTTTTAAATCAATTTTTCTATTAATTACCTCTAACGCTACAGCTCTATATAACCTTCCACTAAATAAAACAGGTGCACTCATTCTTTTGGATAATTTCTTGGCTATTTCAGATTTTCCTACTGACGCAGGCCCATCAATTGTTATAATTTTAACCATCTTGATTTAGTTTAATATTAGTTTAAATAAATCTTTTTTAAAGCTAGGGAAACTTATTTTAATACATTGTTCATTATCAAGTCTAATTGGGAATTTTGTTACCAATCCTAAAATATAAAATGACATGGCTATTCTATGGTCTCCATAAGTTTTTATTATTTTTTTTGTTCCTAATATATTCTTTGAACCCTTTATATAGATGTTATCCTTAAAAACCTTACAATTAATTGAACATATATTTAGATTTTTATAAATACTTTTAATTCTATCACTTTCTTTAAATCTTAATTCGCCTAGACCATTCATTCTTGTAATTCCTTTTGCACATGATGCTGCTATAGCAAGAATAGGATATTCATCAATTAAGTAAGGTGATAAACTGGCTGGAATTGAAATACCTTTAAGAGAGCTAGAGATGACTGTAATTTCTCCTAACTGCTCTCCAGAAATTTTTTTAGTTTTTTTTATTTTTATTTTTCCTCCCATTTTTTTGAGTATAGAAATATATGCAATCCTTGTTTTATTTATCACAACGTTAGAAAGGGTTATTTTTGAATCTTTCACTATTAATCCAGCAATTATAAAAAAAGCTGCTGAAGATGGATCGCCGCCTACTGAAAAATTTTTGGATTTTATTTCTTGAGGTCCTGTAATCTTAATTCTTTGTCCATTACTAGAGTACTTTCCTCTTTGGTAGGGGATTTTAAGATAATCAAGAAGTAATTCAGTATGGTCTCTTGTTTTTTTCTTTTCGTAGATGGTTGTAGTGCCATTTATTTGCAAAGCGGCAAAGATTAACCCAGATTTTATCTGAGCAGAAGCTTTTGTGATTTTGTGTGAAAGAGGTAAAGAGTTCTTTGCTCCATGTATAGTTAGAGGTAGAAAATCATTATTTGTTAGAGATACGTTTGCACCAGTACTCCTTAAAAAATTGGTTATTCTTGACATCGGTCTTTTGCTTAACGATTTATCTCCAATAAAAGTGCAGTAAATAGGATTCGGGCTAACTGCCCCTAAACACAATCTTGTTGTTGTTCCAGAATTATTTGCATTCAGAGCTTTTTTTGGCTGAATAAAACCATTTGTTCCATTTCCATAAACAATCCATTTGTTGTTTTTTTTGGTTATTTTAATTCCTAGGTCCCTTAGTATATTGATAGTACTTAAAACATCTTCAGATTCTAACAGATTTGTAATTTCAGACTTTCCAATAGACATAGAAGACAGTATCAAAACTCTGTGGGAAATAGATTTATCTCCTACAATTTTTAAAGAACCGCCTAATTTATTTATTTTTT
>CABWZX010000023.1 GCA_902510025.1 uncultured Pelagibacteraceae bacterium
TGCATCAATGAGATCCGCAATGCATAAATTAAATGATGATCCAAATAAAATTAATCCATTAACTCCAGTTGATTTGGTTATAGATCATTCAGTTATGGTTGATAAATTTGGAAATAAATCTGCATTTCAAAAAAATGTAGATCTTGAATATAAAAGAAATATAGAGAGATATGAATTTTTAAGATGGGGACAAAAATCCTTTAATAACTTTAGAGTTGTTCCTCCTGGTACAGGCATATGTCATCAAGTTAATTTAGAATATTTAGCTCAAACAGTATGGTCAGAAATAAAAAATGATGGCAGAAAAAAAATAAATCTAGCCTATCCAGATACTGTTGTTGGAACCGATAGTCATACAACAATGATCAACGGACTTTCAGTGCTTGGATGGGGCGTAGGAGGTATCGAAGCTGAAGCAGCAATGTTGGGTCAGCCAATATCAATGGTTGTCCCTGAAGTAGTTGGCTTTGAAATTAGTGGAAAATTAAAAGAAGGAACAACTGCAACTGATCTAGTTCTTACAATAACAGAGATACTTAGAAAAAAAGGTGTGGTTGGAAAATTTGTTGAATTTTATGGCAATGGTTTAAAAGAACTTTCAACTCCAGACAGAGCAACTATTTCAAATATGGCACCAGAATATGGAGCCACCTGTGGTTTTTTTCCTATAGACAATGAAACATTAAGATTTTTAAAGGTCAGCGGTAGGCCAAAAGATAATATTGAACTTGTTAAAAAATACGCAAAAGAACAAGGTATTTGGGAAGATTATAAAAAAAACAAAAGAGTTTTCACTTCAAAAATTAAGTTAAATTTATCATCAATTGTTCCGAGTTTAGCAGGTCCAAAAAGACCTCAAGATAAAATTCAGCTTTCAAATGTGGCATCTTCATTCAAAAAAAGCCTTCAATCAGATTTTAAACAAGAAAATTTAGATAATGAGATAAAATTAAAAGGATTTTCCTTAGATCATGGTCATGTCGCAATTGCTGCAATTACAAGCTGTACTAATACATCAAATCCATCTGTGATGATTGGAGCGGGAATCTTAGCAAAAAAGGCAATTGGGCTAGGATTAAAAACAAAACCTTGGGTTAAAACCTCACTGGCTCCTGGGTCAAAAGTGGTGACAGATTATTTATCTAAATCAGGACTACAAACTTATTTGAATAAGCTTGGATTCCAACTAGTTGGTTTTGGTTGCACAACATGTATTGGAAATTCTGGACCTCTTGATACCAATATATCAACGGCTATTGAAAAAAATAATCTAATTGTAAGTGGTGTTTTATCAGGAAATAGAAATTTTGAGGGAAGAATTAATCCACATGTGAAAGCTAATTATTTAGCCTCACCACCCCTTGTTGTAGCTTATGCAATTGCAGGAACAACAAAAATCAATCTTGCAAAAGAACCAATTGGAAAAAACAAAAAAGGAAAAGATATTTATTTAAAAGATATATGGCCTAGTTCTAATGAAATTAAAAAAGTTATTGATTCAACTATCAACTCTAAACTGTATAGCGCTAGATATAAAAATGTTTTTAAAGGAGATAAAAAGTGGCAATCAATTAAATCTCCTAAAGGGTTGACTTATAAGTGGAACAATAAATCTACCTATGTTCAACATCCGCCCTTCTTTGAAAACCTTGATCCAAATACAGATAATATAAAAAATATTAAAATTGCCCACATATTAGGAATATTTGGAGATTCGGTAACCACCGACCATATTAGTCCTGCTGGATCTATTAAGGGTGATGGCCCTGCAGGCCTTTATTTAAAAAAGAATAATGTAAAGGAAACTGATTTCAATTCCTTTGGTTCACGTAGAGGTAATCATGAAATCATGATGCGGGGTACTTTTTCCAATATCAGAATTAAGAATGAAATGGTTAATGGAATTGAAGGAGGATACACGATCTGCTATCCATCAAAAAAACAAAAATCTATTTATGATGCAGCAATAGATTATCAAAAATCAGGAACACCGCTGGTAATTTTTGCAGGCAAGGATTATGGAATGGGTTCTTCTCGAGACTGGGCCGCAAAAGGAACAAGCTTACTAGGCGTAAAAGCCGTAATAGCTGAAAGTTTTGAACGTATTCATAGATCTAACCTAATTGGTATGGGAGTACTACCATGTCAGTTTAAAAAAAATGAAAATAGAAAAAGTCTAAAGCTCATAGGTTCAGAAAAAATATCTATTACAGGTTTAGAAAAAAATATACACCCAGGAAAAGAACTAGATCTAAAGATTCAATATGCTAATGGTAAAAACATTAGTACAAAAATTAAGCTCTTAGTAAATACATCGAACGAAATTACTTATCTTGAAAATGGAGGTATACTCCAATACGTTTTAAAAAACCTAGTTAATTCTTAAAAGATTTAGTTTTTATAGTCTGAAATAAAGGATAAGGAATTTGATTGTCCTGCAATTGCATTTTCAACATTTGAAAAAATTTTGTTTCCAATTTCTATAAAATTTTCTCTGTCATGCTTATAATTATCTCCTTCAAAACTATAAAATAACTCAACACATGATTCTTCGCATAAAGTATATTGATAATTCATTGCAGTATTTCCAAATACTTGACCCACGTTCACAGACGGATCGGCCAAATTAACTCCGCATTTTTCTTCAAATGTTCCATCTGGCCTCTTATCAATTTTCATAATATCTGATCCAGCAAACCAATTCTGATCACATATAAAATATGATTTACGATAATCAGTTTCTTCAGAAGAAGAACCAAAAAGATTAATGTTCACAGTATCATTATATCTTCTCTCTTGGTCACTAATATTGGCTGGCATAAATGATGCATAAACAAAAAAATCTCCTGTATCGACTGTACCAACTACTTCTAGATCAAATATTTTCCATTTTCCTGGAGGAAGTGGAACATCTGTTATCCCATAAGCATCTTTAATTTTGGATTCATAAGTATCATCCAAACTAAATTGTTGAGCTGAAACAACAGCTATTGATGTAATAAAAATATACGCAGAAAATAGAATACTTTTAATCATAAAATCAACCTCACTTAGTAATAATATAGTCTAGTAAATTAAAAGAAAAAACAATCAAAATTTATCAGGAATCTACTGATGCAGTTAATGTTTCAATTAATTTTTTAGAAAATGCTATAGGGTCTGATGGCTTATCTCCCTCAACAATTCTTGACTGTTCATAAAGTAATAGGGCTACATCTTCAACCTTGCCAAGCGAATCCTTGCTCTTTGACATTTTAGTTAATTTTTTAATCAACTTATGATTTGGATTTATTTCCATTATTTTTAAAGACACGCCTTGATTTAACTGATTGTGCTGCTGAAGTATTTTCTCTAGTTGAGGATCCATCGCACTTTCATCAGAGACTAGGCAAGCTGGACTGTCTGTAAGTCGAGAAGATGTCCTTACATCTTTAACTTTATCTTTTAATTTCTCTTTAAGTAAAATAATCAATGGGTCTGCAGACTTGTCTTCTTTTTTATCTTTTTCATCTTTCTTCTTACCATCCATGCTTTCAAGATCATCTGCCCCCCTTGTTACAGATTTAAAATCCTTTTCCTTAAAGCTTTGAGTTGAAGATGTCCAAAAGCTATCTACAGGATCATCTAGAATAAGAACGTTAATATCTCTTGATTTATAACCTTCAATAATTGGGCTATTAACAATATTTTCGTAACTATCACCTGTAATGAAATAAATACTTTTTTGTTTTTTAGGCATTGTTTCAATGTATTCATCAAGGGAAATCAATTTGTCAGACTTCAAATTTTTAAATAGTGCAATCTCCAAAAGACTGTCTTTTCTTTCAAAATCTTCATAAATCCCCTCTTTGAGCACTGGTCCAAAATTATTCCAAAATTCTTCATAAGACTGCCTATCTGCAGTTAGTTTCTTTTTAAGATCTGAGATTGTTCTTTTAACAAGAGCATTTCTAATCTTTGTAACAACAGGATTATTTTGAAGCATTTCCCTACTTATGTTGAGCGGTAAGTCTTCTGAATCAATAATACCTCTTAGAAATCTTAAATAAGGTGGAATAAGCTCAGGGCAATTGTCTGTAATAAAAACTTTTTTTACATATAGTTTCAGTCGATTTTCTCTTGCTGGATCATAAAGGTCAAAAGGCTTAGTTGATGGAATAAAATTTAAAACTGTATATTCAATTTTTCCCTCAGCTTTATAGTGTGAGATCATCCATGGATCGTCGAACATTTGTCCAACATGATTATAAAACTCTTTGTATTGTTCTTTGGTAATTTTATTTTTAGCTCTCGTCCAAATTGCTGAAGCAGAATTTACCGGTTCGAGAGTATCGTCTTTTTTCTCAGATCCATCAGTTACAAAAATTGGTATACTGATATGATCTGAATAGCGACGAATAATATCTTCTATTTTAATCTTATCTAAATAATCCTTACTTTCTTTTGATAAAGTTAAATCAATTTTGGTTCCTCTATTGGATTCTAATAAATTTAGGTCTTCGGTTTCTTCAATTGTGAAATTGCTTTCTCCATCAGATTTCCAGATCCATATTTTATTTTCTCCAGCTTTACGAGTAGTAACTTGAGTTTCTGTTGCAACCATAAATGCTGAATAGAAACCAACACCGAACTGCCCTATAAGCGATAGATCTTTATTTTTTGATTCTGACATTTCTTTGATGAATTGTGCAGTACCTGACCTTGCAATGGTTCCAAGATTGTCAATAAGGTCTTTTTTATTCATTCCAATTCCATTATCAATAAATGAAATAGAATTTTCTTTCTTATTAATTTGGATTCTAATTTTTAGATCGGGATCATCTTGTATAAGCTTTTCTTTGGTGGTAGCTAAATAACGCAACTTGTCACAAGCATCAGATGCGTTTGAAACTAGCTCCCTTACAAAAACTTCTTTTTCAGAATATACAGAATTGATCATCAACTTTAAAAGCTGACTAACTTCCGTCTGAAACTCTAACTTTTCTGATTTTGCCATATGAATATATTCAATATTTAAAATCTATATTGGCATTTAGTTTGCTTTTTCAAGGGTTTGGGTAAGATGTTATCTTAAATAAATCTATGTTTTCCGCTTTTTTTTCTTAGATTCAAGATTACAATAGATAACATGGCGGTTCATTATCTGAAAATCCCCAACCAACAAAAACTCACAGCATATACTTCATTTAATCGATCAGAGCTTGGTCTAATACTGGCTATTTATGGAAAAAAAGTTAGTCAAGGAATCTGGAAAGATTACGCTATAGATCATTGTGCAAACAACGCTATTTTTTCTTTTTATAGAAGCTCTTTTGAAAAAGCATATTTACAAATTGAAAAAAATACTAAATCTACTAAATCAAAATTGAAGTATCGCCTCATAGACTCCGTAGGACGAGTCTTAAAACAAGATAATGATCTAACAAAAGTTATTAGTTTTTTAAGTAGCTCTCAACTTAAGATTGTTTAACTGTCTTACCTTCTTGCGCCAAAAAGTCTTAAAAGCATAATAAACAGATTTATAAAATCTAAATAAAGTGTCAATGCTCCCATGATTGCTTTTTTTGCTGAAACTTCTCCACTATCATATGCCATATACATATTTTTAATCTTTTGTGTATCGTAAGCTGTTAGTCCCACAAAAATTAATACTCCAAGAACAGAAATTACAAAATACATCATTGATGATTGCATAAAAATATTTACAATAGATGCGATAATAATTCCAATTAGACCCATAAATAAAAATGAACCCATAGCAGTAAGGTCACGTTTAGTCGTATAACCATAAATACTCATAGCTCCAAATGTCGTTGCAGTTATAAAGAAAACTCTAGCAATACTAGCTTGTGTATATGTTAAGAAAATAGTTGATAATGATAGACCCATCAAAAACGCAAAAACCCAAAACATAGTTTGCGCTCGTGAGGCTGACATATTACGAATACCAAAACTCATATACATAACTACTCCAAGAGGGGCAAGCGCAACAACCCACATCATTGGGCCTGTGTATAATGAAACACCTAGGTTTGTTAATCCAACGATATCACCTGTAGGTCCGGTTACAGCAGTAGCTTGAAATAGCATATAAGCAACAAGTCCTGTTAAGGCTAAGCCCGATGCCATGTAGTTATAAACTTTTAGCATATAGTCTCTAAGACCTGCATCAATTGCTGGTGCCGCTTGTGCTCTACTTTGTTGGTAGTCCATAGTAAAAAATTCCTCTTGTATTAATTAATATATGTATTCTAATACATAATTATTGAGAGGATCAATACAAGTATTATTTTATTAAGAATTTATTAAGTAATTTCAATAAGATAGGGGGATTTATATGCAAAAAGTTTTAGTTACCGGCGCCTCTGGCTTCATTGCTGAACACTGTATCATTGAACTACTCAAGAATGGATATGCAGTAAAAGGCTCGCTTCGAAGTATGAACAGAGAAGGAGAAGTAAGAGATGCAATCAAAACCGAAATTGAAGATAGTAACCTAGAATTTTGTAAACTTGATTTATTAGAAGATGCTGGTTGGGAAGATGCAATGTGGGATTGTGATTTTGTAATGCATATTGCTTCCCCTTTTGTTATTGAAGATCCAAAAGATGAAAATGATCTAATTATACCAGCTAAAGAAGGAACGCTTCGGGCTTTGAAAGCAGCAAAAAAATCTGGGATAAAAAGAATTGTCGTAACCTCTTCAGTTGCTGCTGTGAATTCACATATGATGTCTGGTACGAGTGATCATACCACATGGACAGATATAAATAGTAAATATGTTACTCCTTATCAAAAAAGTAAAACGATTGCAGAAAAAGCTGCTTGGGATTTTATTAATAATCAAGATGATAATAATAAACTTGAAATGGCTGTAATTAATCCTGGAGGCGTGATGGGGCCACAACTTGGAAATGACCTAGACGGCGCTTCAACACAAATTGTTACTCAACTAATTACAGGACAATTTCCAATGATCCCGGCGTTATCATTTCCTTTTATAGATGTGCGTGATGTTGCGATTCTTCACTTAAAGGCAATGATTACACCTGAAGCTAATGGTAAAAGATTTATTGCAGCACACACAAAACCAGCGTGGATGTATGAGGTTGCTGAAGTTTTAAGTAAAGCTGGATATGATAAAATAAAATTAAAAAAAGCACCTTCTTTTTTACTCAAATTAATTGGCTTGGTTGATAAAAAAACAAAAAGCTTAGTTCCGATGCTAGATAAATATGTTCCAACTGATAACTCACAAACAGTTGATATTTTAAAGTGGGAGCCAATGCCTTGGGATCAAGCTTTTATTGAACATGCAAAATCTGTTGAAGCAATAAAAAATAGATCATAATTATGGAATATAGAAAATTAGGAAAAACAGATATTGAGGTAAGTTCCATTTGTCTTGGAACAATGACTTGGGGTGAGCAAAATACTGAAGCTGAAGCCCACGAACAGCTTGATTATTCCTTGGATCAAGGTGTGAACTTTATAGACACTGCTGAAATGTATGCAGTCCCTACAAAGAAGGAAACTCAAGGAAAAACTGAGGAACATATCGGAACTTGGTTTAAGGCAAAGGGTAATCGTGACAAGGTTATTTTAGCAACTAAAGTTGCTGGAAGATCTGGAATTTCTTACATGAGAGAAAATAATGAAATTACAAAATTAGGCAAAAAAGATATTCATTATGCAGTTGAACAAAGTCTAAAGAGATTACAAACAGATTATATTGATCTCTATCAAGTACACTGGCCTGATCGACCATTCGGTGCTTTCTCAGGAAAGCTAGAATACAAGCATTTTGAAAACCCTGATGCAATCGACATTGAAGAAACATTATCTGCGCTTGGTGATTTAGTTAAAGCAGGAAAAGTAAGACACATTGGTCTATCTAATGAAACGCCATGGGGAACAATGAGATATCTACATCTTGCTGAAACAAAATCTTTGCCTAGAGTTGTGTCAATTCAAAATGCGTACAACTTAGTTAATAGAGCTTTTGAAGTTGGCTTATCAGAAATTGCTCATCAAGAAGCAGTTGGTTTATTATCATACTCTCCTCTTGCTCAAGGTATTTTATCTGGAAAATATTTAAATGGACAAATGCCAAAGGGTTCACGATTAGAATTGTTTGGAGACGGACCATTAATGAATCGATATAAAACTGAGAAGACCACTAGAGCTGTTGAGATGTATGTTGATATCGCAAAAAAATTTGATATTGATCCGAGTCAAATGGCTATCCGTTTCTGTGACATTCAGCCATTTATGACATCAACCATTATAGGAGCGACTAAAATGGATCAACTTAAAACATGCATTGATAGTATTAATTTGGATCTTACTAAAGAAATTCTTGCTGAGATTAAAAAAGTTCATAGTGAGATTCCGCATCCTGCTCCTTAATGAAAAAACTAAGCAAGGTAGAAGTAAATAAAAAATTAAAACGTCTATCGGGATGGAAAATGGTAAAAGGCCGAAATGCCATTACTAAATCCTTTAAATTTAAGAGTTTTCTTGCAGCTTTTAATTGGATGACAGCAATTGCATTCTATGCTGAACAAAAAAACCATCATCCTGAATGGTTCAATGTCTACAATAATGTCGACGTAACTCTTTCAACGCACGATTCTGGGGGAGTAACACAACTTGATATTAATATGGCAAAACAAATGAACTTATTAGCTAAGCAACAAGCCTAGGCTAAAATATCTCTTTATTCAATTATAACTCCAGCATTTATAAGCTCTTTCCTTCTTGGTATCCACATATCATTGGGATCTGCTTCTAAAGTTTTGATTGCAAAAGATGGCTCCACTCCTCTTTCTAATAAATATTCCATATCAAGAAGAATAGTTGCTTGCGCATCATTATATAACCATTCAGCATATTCAAACTCATCATTCCAGTCTGTTCCAAGATAATACTCATAATATACTCTTTGAGATTCTGCGGGCCAATGTAATTGATGAAAACCTAGTGTTGAACCTCTTTCAACTGTTCTTTTATTGCCTGCTAAGAAAAGAATTGTACATGAACTATGGCAAACGCCATTAACATGAGTATCCAAATCAAAGTCAATTATTAAGTCGGAAATCTCATACGCATCAGCCTGCAATCCACCAGAGCTATTTAGTTGAACAGTAGTAATTTGAGGATTTTCACTTAGTAATTGAAAAAAAATATCCGGATCATCTTCGTTTATTTCTGCGTTTTCCCAATCATCTATATTTTCAGTGTCATAAATTAATTTTGACTGATCAATAGTAAATTTATCAATATTAGCAGAAAAAACTTGGTTAATTTGAAATATAAAAAATAGTACTAGTAAATAAAAAATTTTAAACATTCACACTAACTTTTATAGAAAGAAGTAGTTAAGGCAATTTTTCCCTTAGCTTTTCTTGAAAGTATCATCTCTAAAGCTTCTTTAGCTTGTTCTAGTGGCAAAACCTCAGTAACTGGGGCTTTGAGCTTTCCTTCCTCATGCCATTTTGTAAGCTGTTCCATGTTTGCAAGATGGTTTTGTGGCTCTAACATTGTAAATTGCCCCCAAAA
>CABWZX010000024.1 GCA_902510025.1 uncultured Pelagibacteraceae bacterium
CCATCAGGTTCAGGAAAATCTACTCTAATAAGATGTATTAATAGGTTAGAAGAACACCAAAGAGGTAACATCATTGTTGAGGGAACTGAACTCACCAATGATAGTAGAAGTATCGAAAGAATTCGTGGTGAGGTTGGAATGGTATTCCAGCAATTTAATTTATTTCCTCACCTTTCGATTTTAGATAATGTAACCCTGGCTCCTATTTGGGTTCGTAAACTTCCCAAAGCTCAGGCTAAAGAAAAAGCAATGGAATACTTAAAAAGAGTTCAGATTGATGATCAGTCGCACAAATATCCTGCTCAGTTATCTGGTGGACAACAACAAAGAGCAGCTATTGCAAGAGCTTTATGCATGGAACCGAGGATTATGCTTTTTGACGAACCAACATCTGCTCTTGACCCTGAAATGATCAAGGAAGTTTTAGACGTAATGGTTGGCCTTGCACAAGGTGGGATGACGATGATCGTTGTTACTCACGAGATGGGATTTGCAAAAGAAGTAGCTGATACCATAATCTTTATGGATGAGGGGCAAATAGTAGAAGCAAAGAACCCAGCAGATTTCTTTGATAATCCTGAAAGTGAAAGAACAAAAACATTTCTTAGTCAAATTCTCTAGAAATGGCTCCTCCGACTGGACTCGAACCAGTGACCCAATGATTAACAGTCATTTGCTCTACCAACTGAGCTACGGAGGAACAGAAGTCCACGTTATAACAAAACTTTTTGTCTATATCTAGTTTTTACTTCAAATAGAAATATAATAATTTTATGGCTCTTGAAAAAGACAATATTTACGAATTTGGGTTTGGAAGAACTGACAAGGTTTCTAAAAGTGTTAATTTATTAGACGAAGCTGTTTTTAGTTTTATTTATGGAGGATTATTTAAAGTTTTAAAGTCACTAGAGCTAAGTAGTATTCTGGATCTAGAAATTGTTTTTAGACTTTATATTAATTTTCTTAAAGGATTATCATTCTATGATATCCAATACTTTACACAGTCTCCAGAAAGAACTCTATGGAGAAGATTAAAGTATCTAGAAGAGAAGAACGTTATAAAGAAATTAAAGAATCAAAAAGACAAAAGAACCAATAGGTTTGTACTGTCTAAAGACTCCTATAAGACATTAAGTAATTCAATTCCCAAAGAGGATTTAGCTATAACAATCTCTAAAATATCAATGTCATATGCTGATAAGCTATGGATGTTTAATGTTAGAGATCCAAACAAAGTAAGAAAGACTCTTCTAAATTTAGCAAGAAGCGCAGTGTCATTAAATGAAAATAATTATCTGTGTCAGTTTTCTTTTGCCTTAGCATACTATTATGGAGCTAATTTTGATCTAGCTCTTAATCATTCATACAATTCTATAAAATTAAATAGTAAATTTGCTCATGGTAGAAGATTGTTCGGATCTTCTTTGTTTCAAATTGATGAAAAGAAGAGAGCGTATGTTGAAATGGAGAAGGCTCTAAATCTTTACGATGATGTCTATGGGCAATGGCGTACTTATTTTGAATTGTGGCGATTTAATTTTTTAGATGAAAAATTAAAAGAATCCCAAATGTACTCTAGAAAACTTATACAATTAAAACCTGAATACCCACAATCTTATATTGCTTACTTGGCTTCATGCAGCGAAAAAGATTCTTCAATACAAGCAAAAAGAAAGAAACTGATAGAACTTGTTTCAAATTTTGCACCAGGAATGATTAAGAATTTTCACTCATGGTTAACGCCTGACCAAGCTAGACAAGTTGCAGATTCTTTGAAGATTCATTTTTCTTAAACTGGAGGCCACGCCCAGAATCGAACTGGGATACAAGGATTTGCAGTCCTCTGCGTAACCATTCCGCCACGTGGCCTTATTGGAAGCTGTTTATAACACTAATAACTTTATTTTGTGAATATTTTTCAGTTCTGATTTATAATTGAATATAAATCACATTTATTTATATAGAAAATATGGACAGTCACTTACTCAATAAAAATATGGTTGAAGGTCAAATTAAACCTATTGGAGGAATGCAAAAAAATATACTTGATGCATTTACCTCAATAAATAGAGAAGATTTTGTGCCTCAAAATTTGAAAGGTAATTCTTTTAGTGAAAGAAATTTATTTTTAAAAAGAGATAGGTTTATTTTAAAAGCTAATCTAATTGCTAAAATGATTTCAGCTTTAAATATTTCAAATGAAGAAAATGTTTTAGTTATAGGATCTTCCACTGGTTATTCTTCTGCTATTATATCTAGATTAGCTGAGACAGTTATCTCGATTGAAGAGGACAAGGAGCTATTAAATTTTTCAGAAGAAGCTGTAAAAAAGAATGGAATTGATAATGTCGTGTTTATTAACAATACAATGATAGAAGGCTGTTCTGAACAAGGGCCTTTTAACGCAATAATAATTGAAGGGGCAATTGATGAGGTTCCTTCAAAAATCTTAAATCAACTAGAACACAATGGTAGATTAGTAGCTATGATAAATGACAAAGGGATAAGTAACGTTATCGAATACCAAAAGAAAAATAATAATTTTACTGAACGATTTTTGTTTAACTGTTCAGCGCCTAAGTTGAAAAGCTTTGATAAAAGAAAATCCTTTAGTTTTTAAGTTAAGAATATATAAAAGTCATATAGGGAACAAAAATCAAAATGAATAACAAACATCAAAATACTGATGAGATACTCTCTGCAATAAGAGATATGATGAGTGATGAAAAAACTAACAATGAACAGCCTCTTCCAAAAGATGTTTTAGAGCTAACACAATCTGTTGAGTCAAAAAAAAATCCAATTAATCAAGAAGATGTTTTAGAGTTAACAAAATTAGTTCCCGATAATAATTCAACCGTTCATTTGGAGAATATAGAAAATAAAAATACATCTTTAGAAGTCGAAGAAGAAGAAATAAGATCGCTTGTACGAGAGAGTATTAAAAATCATTCCTCTGAGAAAATAGACTTGATTATTAAACAAGAGATGAAAAAAATTATTGAGGAAAAACTGAGCAAAGCCCAAGTGATTATTGATTCTGGAAATAAAAATTAATTTTTCTGAATGTTGGATAAATATTACAAGCCAGAACTTGTTGAACAGGAGATCTATAAAGACTGGGAAGAAAAAGGTGACTTTAATGCAAAGATTAATCCAAACAGTGAATCCTTCACGATTGTAATTCCACCCCCTAATGTTACTGGTAACCTCCATATGGGGCATGCACTGAATAATACATTACAAGATATCTTAATTAGATATCACAGAATGCAAGGTAAAGATGTTCTTTGGCAGCCTGGAACAGATCATGCTGGTATAGCAACTGAAATGGTTGTTGAGAGAGAACTAAAGAAAGAAGGAATTAAAAAAGATAACCTTAGTAGAGAAGAATTTATAGAGAAAGTTTGGAAATGGAAAGAAACCTCAGGCAATCAAATAATAAACCAACTAAAAAGATTAGGTTGTTCATGCGATTGGAGCAGGGAAAGGTTTACTTTGGACGAAGGTTTGTCAAAAGCAGTAAAGCATGTCTTTGTTAATCTCTATGAAGATGGATTAATATATAAAGATAAGAGACTGAGCAATTGGGATCCTAAATTAAAAACTACAATCTCAGATCTAGAAGTTATCCAAAAAGAGAGTAAAGGAAACCTGTGGTATATTGATTATCCAATAGAAGATTCTAAAGAAGTAATCACTGTTGCAACTACAAGACCTGAGACAATGCTAGGGGACACAGCTGTTGCTGTTCACCCTGAAGATGAAAGATATAAACATCTGGTTGGTCTAAATGCAATTTTACCTATTGTTGAAAAGAAAATTAAGATTATAGCTGATGATTATGCTAAACCTGATCAAGGTTCAGGAGCGGTAAAAATTACTCCAGCTCATGATTTTAATGACTTTGAAGTAGGAAAGAGACACAGTCTTGAGGTGATTAACATCTTTAATGATGATGCCACACTTAATGAGAATGTTCCTGATAAATACAAAAATCTAGATAGATTTAAAGCAAGAGAGAACATAGTAGATGAACTTGAAAAAATAGGTAAGTTAAATAGGATTGAAGAAACAGTACATACAGTTCCTTTTGGCGATAGGTCTAATGAGGTTATAGAGCCCTGGCTTACAGATCAATGGTTTGTAAATGCAAAGGAGCTATCAAAAGCAGCAATTCAGAAAGTAAGAGATAAAGAAACTACTTTCATTCCATCTAACTGGGAAAAAACATATTTTGAATGGATGGAGAATATTCAGCCCTGGTGTATTTCTCGACAACTTTGGTGGGGGCACCAAATACCTGCATGGTACGGTCCAGATGGAGAAATTTTTGTTGCGGAGAATATAGATGATGCAACAAATAATGCAGAGAAACATTACGGTAAAATAGTTGACCTTAAACAAGAAGATGATGTCCTCGATACCTGGTTCTCTTCTGCCTTATGGCCTTTCTCAACTTTAGGATGGCCAGAAAAAACAGATGAATTAAGAAACTATTATCCAACTTCCACATTAGTTACAGGTTTTGATATTATCTTTTTTTGGGTAGCTCGCATGATGATGATGGGACTTTATTTTACTGACGAAGCACCCTTTAAAGAAGTCTATGTTCATGCCTTAGTAAGAGATGAAAAAGGACAAAAGATGTCAAAATCTAAAGGAAACGTTATTGACCCCTTAGTTCTGATGGATAAGTACGGCTCAGACTCTTTAAGAATGACACTTTGTTCAATGGCAGCACAAGGTAGAGATATCAAACTCTCGGAACAAAGAGTTGAAGGGTATAGAAATTTCATAACTAAGATATGGAATGCAGTTAAATTTTGCGAGATCAATAATTGTAAATATAAAGATGTAGATATTAATGAAGTAGAAAATAATTTTAATTTATGGATTATTAATGAATTAGATAAGTGCAAGAAAATAACTCAATCCGCTATAGAAGATTATAAATTTAATGAAGCAGCCAATGAGTTATATAGATTCACCTGGAATATTTTTTGTGATTGGTATTTAGAGCTCTCAAAAAATATATACGAAAAAAAGAATGATGAAGAAATCAATGAAACTAGAAATGTAACATCTTATGTGTTAAAAAATATTTTGATAATGTTGCATCCCATAATGCCATTTTTTACAGAATATCTTTGGAAAGAGGCACATTCTATAATTGGTAAATCTCCAGTTAAAGCTATTCATACAGCTTGGCCTTCAAGTTTTGTAAATAAAAAGTTGGACTGTAATCAAGTAGATGAACTGATAAATGTAATTTCCTTAATAAGGTCTACGAGATCTGAATTGAATGTTCCAGCCAAAGCTAAGGTTGATATTTATTTTGAGTCCAATAAAAATTTGGAGAACTTGTTTAGTTTATATAGCGATTCCTTAAATAGCATGGCAAGAGTAACCCCAGTTTCAATAAAGAAAACAGATCAAAATGAAGGAATGGTCCAGATCATATCAAATGATGGTTTGATATATTTATCTCTAAAAGATATCATAGATTTTAAGACTGAATCAGAGAGGCTGTCAAAAAACCTTGAGAAGGTTGAAGCTGAAATTGTTAAAATTAATAAAAAATTAGCAGATAAAAGCTTTATCTCGAATGCTCCTGTAGAAGTGGTAAATGAACAAAAAGAAAGATTAAATGATTATACAATTTCAAAAAATAAAATCGAAAAAGCAATAGAAAGCATTAGTAGTTAACCTTGTGACAATCGATAAAAAAAAATTACCAAGTAGACATGTGAGTTTAGGTCCTGAAAGGGCTCCACATAGATCTTACTACTATGCAATGGGACTTGAAGAAAGCGATATTGAAAAACCATTTGTTGGAGTTGTATCTACATGGAATGAAGCTGCTCCATGCAATATTGCCTTAATGAGGCAAGCCCAATCAGTAAAAAAAGGTGTTAGTGAGAGCAATGGAACTCCAAGAGAGTTCTGCACAATTACAGTTACAGATGGAATTGCAATGGGGCACCAGGGCATGAAGTCATCTTTAGTTTCAAGAGAAGTTATTGCTGATTCTACTGAGCTAACGGTAAGAGGACATTGCTACGATGCTTTAGTTGGCTTAGCAGGCTGTGATAAATCATTGCCAGGCTTAATGATGGCCATGTGTAGATTGAATGTTCCCAGTGTATTTATGTATGGGGGTAGTATTCTCCCAGGAAGATATAAAGGGAAGGATGTCACAGTAGTTGATGTATTCGAAGCGGTGGGAAAATATTCTTCAGGTAATGTAACGGAAGATGAATTAAAAGAACTAGAATGCGTAGCATGTCCAAGTGCTGGCGCATGTGGAGGGCAGTTTACTGCTAATACAATGGCCTGTGTTTCTGAAGCAATTGGGCTAGCTCTACCTTATTCATCCGGGGCGCCTGCACCTTATGAAGAAAGAGATAAGTATGCATATGAGTCTGGAAAGCAAATTATGAATTTAATTAAAGAGAACATTAAACCTAGAGATATTGTTACAAGGAAGTCTCTTGAAAATGCTGCAACAATTGTAGCTGCAACTGGAGGCTCAACAAATGCAGGTCTACATCTTCCTGCCATTGCACATGAATGTGGAATAAAATTTAATCTAGATGATGTAGTTGAAATATTTAAAAAAACTCCTTACCTAGCTGATTTAAAACCAGGTGGTCAGTATGTAGCCAAGGATGTTTATGAAGCTGGTGGTGTTCCAATAATTATTAAAACTTTATTTGATGGTGGTTTTATTCATGGAGATTGCCTTACAGTTACAGGAAAAACAATTGAAGAGAATCTTAAGTCAGTTGAATTTAATAAAAACCAAAAAGTTATTAGACCGCACAATGAACCGTTAAGCCCTACTGGTGGCGTTGTAGGTCTTAAAGGCAACTTAGCGCCTGATGGAGCTATTGTTAAAGTTGCTGGAATGGAAAAATTGAAATTTACTGGAAAGGCCAAATGTTTTGATTGCGAAGAAGATGCTTTTGAATGTGTTAAGAAGAGTGAGTATGAAGAAGGTGATGTTTTTGTTATTCGATATGAAGGACCTAGAGGCGGACCTGGAATGAGAGAGATGCTTTCAACTACTGCTGCTATTTACGGTCAAGGTATGGGAGATAAAGTAGCATTAATTACCGATGGAAGATTTAGTGGAGCAACAAGAGGATTTTGTGTAGGACATGTTTCTCCAGAAGCAGCTGTTTGTGGACCAATTGCTTTAATTAAAGATGGGGATGAAATATGTTTAAATGCTGAAAACGGAGAAATTAATTTATTAGTTTCTGAGAAAGAGTTGGTTTCAAGAAAACAAAGCTGGAAAAAGCGTAAAACTAATTTTAATTCTGGAACTTTGTGGAAATATAGTCAAACAGTAGGTTCTGCAGCTTATGGGGCAGTGACTCACCCTGGAGCTGAAGAAGAAACTCATGTTTACAGCGAAATTTAGAAGACAAACTCTTTAGTATTTATAAAAAATATAATTTTATCAATTATTTAGCAATTATTTTAAATTTATAAGAATTAGGTTTTTTGTCTGTGAAAATTTAGACATTACCTCACTATATACCAATTAAAAGCTTGATAGATCAAGCTTAATGGATAATACTGATGAAGAATCTAAATTTTTTTTGGGGCAAAAAATATGAGTAGAAATTATATAGAATTTATAAAAATGATTATAAAAAGTGCATTGACGAGCGTCATAGCATTTTTAATGGTGATTACGTTATCTAATGCATCAAGCTTGACTGATATGGTTAATAGCGTTCTTGATGGCCATGAAGATATAGTTAATGCTAAGAAAGAATTAGAAGAAGCAGGTCGTGACGTAACTGATGCTCAGTTGGCTTATGCACCTGACCTAGGAATTAAAGCTGAAGCCGGACGTGCAAATAAATTTAATGTTGCATCAGCATCACAAAAGAATTTTAAAACGTTTGATCTTACATGGGACCAGAAAATAATGGATTCTGGTGCAACAATGGCAGATATCAGAAGTGCAAATTTAAAACTTGATAAAGCAGAGCTTGAATACATTTCTTCAAGAAATGATTTAATGATTGAAGCAGCTGAAGCATATCTTGGGTTAATTAAAGCTGGAGAAAAATTAGAAACATCAATTCAGGCAGAAGCAAACACTAGACAAACTTCAGGTCAAGAAGAAATAAGAGTCCAAGTTGGATCAGGACTTGCTTCAGATGTTCTTAAATCAAAAAGACAATTAGCAAATGCACAAAAATCAGTAATCTCTGATGAAAAAAGTTATAAGTCTGCAATCTATACATATGAAAAAGTCTTTGATGTTGACGAAGTCAATGTTGATGTTCTTTCAAAACCAAGATTAGCCCCTGGTACACTTGAACTTTTACCTGATTCTATGAAAGAAACTGTATCATTGGCACTTCTTATGAACCGTGATCTTCTTATTTCAGCAATAGATGTAAAAGTTGCAAGAAATGATGTTTCATCTGCTTTAGCAAATTTTGGCCCAACTGTTGATGCTGCTTTATCTTGGAAACATAAAGACGATGCCAGTCATACAGACGGCAATCATTTAGAAGAAGAAGCTAAGGTAACTATAGATTTTCCTCTTTCAGGAATTTATATGGAAATGCCAAGCTATCAAAATGATCGTTCTGCTTTAGACAGAGCTATTAATGATCATGCAGTAAAAGAAAGAGATACTATTAAATCTGCAAAAGATGCATGGCAAGAGTATGCTAATGCAAGAACAATGCTTTCATATAGTGAAAATGAAGCTGCAATAGCAAAAGAACTTTTGTCAATTTCTATGAAAGAGAGAGAGTCAGGTCAGACTGATGCTGCTGCTGTTCTTGCTGCTGAAGAAACTTTATCAGGTGCAATGAATGATCTATCTGATGACAGTATGACATTGGTAACATCAGTTTATGAATTACTTGATGTAATCAATATGCTTGAGCCAGATATGATTGAAGATACTAGAAAAGTTGGATCATTTAATACGAGTACTCAGTAGAGAAAGAAAACATCGGACACGTTATTATATATAAAGGAGAAAAAGTAAAATGGCAGTAACCCAACAAGAAGCTCAAGAGTTTTTTCAGCAGG
>CABWZX010000025.1 GCA_902510025.1 uncultured Pelagibacteraceae bacterium
GTATAGACATGGTTTACAAAACGGGATACTTCACACCTTAATTGAGACTAGAAATGATTTACTTCAAAGTTCAAAAAATATTTCTGATATTGCTAATGTCTTATTTCAAGTTATCAAATCTTCTAAAAAAGAGGTTGAAAAATATTTATGATAGATTCAAATCAACCAAAATGGTTTCAGAAAGCAATCGCTGAAGAGCCCGAAAAATTATCAGTAAAGATAAAAGGTACTAAAATATCGTACAATGCATGGGGAGACAAAAAGAACCCTGGAATTTTGTTTGTTCATGGCGGTATGGCTCATGCTGATTGGTGGAGTTTTATTGCTCCTTATTTTTCTAAAACCCATCGAGTAATTGCTATGAATTTGGGTGGTATGGGAGACAGCGATTGGAGAAAAGATTATTCAATGGAAATCTGGGGAGAAGAAATAGTAGGTGTTTGTAAAAAAGAAAAATTAAAAAAACCAATTATTGCTGGACACAGTCTTGGTGGAATGTGTAGTGTTCTTGCGGCATCAATAATGAAGAAAGAACTTTATGGCCTGGTAATTGTTGATACAGCTATTATGCCTCCAACAAATACTCCTCCAAAATTTGATTTAAAAATAAGGGCAAACAATGTTTATAAAAAACTTAATGAAATAAAGGAACGATTCAGATTAGTTCCTTCTCAAAGTGATGCATTGCCATATGTAATGGACTTCATTGCAGAAAAATCAATTAAGAGAGTCAAAAGTGGATGGACATGGAAATTTGATCCTAAATATATGAAAATTTTTAATATTGAGAGTTTTGCTGAGAGACAGTCAATATATAGAAAGAAACTTAAAGGACTAAGATGTAGAGTTGCAATTTTTAGAGGAGAAAAATCTGTTATATTTCCAGGAAGAAGCGCAAAGTATATGCATGAGCTAATGGATAAAAAATCTCCAATAATAAATATTCCAGAGGCCCATCATCATATTATGGTTGATCAGCCATTAGCGCTAGTTGCAGCCCTTAGGTCACTGATAATAGATTGGGATCACTCTAAGCCTTCTAAGGCTTTATAAAACCTTGTTTTTATATAATGATTAAAACTTATCATTAAAAAAAACTGTTAAATTTAGATTTAAGCAATATATTATCAAAATAATTATGGATATATCAGAGCAAAAAAAGACATATTCAATGTATACGAAGTTTGTTCTCTACGGAACTCTAGCGATTGCTTTGCTTCTAGCTGCAATGGCCTTTTTTCTAGTTTAATTATATAAATAAACCAAATGAAGATTGTAGTTTTAAATGAAGGCAGTTCTGATTCAAGGGTATCCGCCTCACCGGAGACAGTAAAAAAAATTACTGAAATGAATCATGATGTTTTTGTTCAGAAAGGTGCTGGAGTAGAATCAAACTTTACAGATAATGAGTATGAAGAAAATGGAGCTTATATTTTTGAAGACAAAGATGTAATTCGTGAGGCAGATGTAATTTTTAAAGTTAACAAACCTTCAGCTGATGAAATAGAAGTATTTAAACAAAACTCGATTCTGATAGGTGCTTTAGATCCTTTTAATAACTCTGATTTAATTGAAGATTTAAAGAAAAAGAAGGTAATTTCTTTTGCTATGGAACTTATGCCTAGAATTACTAGAGCACAATCTATGGATATATTATCATCTCAATCAAATCTAGCAGGGTATAAAGCAGTAATTAATGCTTCAAAATTATTTGGCAAGGCTTTTCCAATGATGATGACTGCCGCAGGCACGATCGCTCCTGCAAAAGTAATGGTTTTTGGTGCAGGAGTAGCTGGACTTCAAGCTATAGCTACTGCAAAAAGATTAGGTGCAATAGTTTCAGCAACCGATGTCAGGCTTGCCGCAAAAGAACAAGTTGAGAGTCTTGGTGGCAAATTTATTATGGTTGAAAGTGATGAGTTGAAAGATGCAGAGACTTCGGGTGGGTACGCAAAAGAGATGAGTAAAGAATTTAAAATAAAACAAGCTGAACTTATTACTCAAACATTATCAAGTCAGGATATTATAATTTGTACAGCTTTAATTCCAGGCAAGAAAGCTCCAATCCTTATTTCAGAAGATCAAATAAAATCAATGAAGCCAGGTTCAATTATAATTGATCTTGCATCTGAGAGTGGTGGAAACTGCGAATGTTCTATAGCTGGGGAAATAATCAATATCAATGGAGTTCTAGTTTCGGGATCAAAAAATATCACCTCTGAAATTGCTCAGGATGCTTCAGCTCTATTTGCGAAGAATTTATTCAACTTTTTCAAGATACTTATTGACGATGACACTAATGAAATCAATATAGATTGGGAAGATGAAATCATAATAGGAACAGCGTTGACAAAAAATGGAGAAATAATTCATGAGGGGTTCATTAAATAATGGAAGCAATTGATCCAAATATATTTCGGCTTACGATTTTTATATTATCTATATTTGTAGGATATTATGTTGTTTGGAGTGTAACACCAGCTTTACATACACCTCTTATGGCTGTTACAAATGCAATATCTTCTGTAATAATTGTTGGTGGCTTGTTTGCTCTTGTTGTAAGTGGAGATTCAACATCTTTAGGAGTTTTATCTAAAAGTTTTGGCTTTCTAGCAGTTGTACTTGCTGCGGTTAATATTTTTGGCGGGTTTTTGGTAACCCAGAGAATGTTAGCGATGTATAGGAAAAAACCCAAGAAGGACACTGATTAGAATTAGATGAATAATTTAGTAGCAATAGCTTATGTAATTTCTGGAATTCTTTTTATTCTGGCTTTAAGAGGACTTTCTTCTCCAGAATCCTCAAGAAGGGGAAATATGTTTGGAATGCTAGGTATGCTAATAGCTGTATTGGCTACCCTCTTCTCAGTTGATTTTATTACCTCTAATATTCAAACAATAACGCTTGTTATTGTTGCAATAATTATAGGCGGAATTATTGGGTCCGTAATTGCTAAGAAGATTGCAATGACAGCTATGCCACAATTAGTTGCAGCTTTTCATAGTTTAGTAGGATTAGCTGCTGTATTTGTTGCTCTTGCGGCTTTTTATGCACCTGAATCATTTAATATTGGAACCCTTGATAAAATTAAAACCTTAAGTTTGGTTGAAATGTCTCTAGGAGCTGTAATAGGTGCTATTACATTTTCAGGGTCAGTGATTGCATTTGGAAAACTTCAAGGAATAATGTCAGGTTCACCAATTGTATTTAAAGGGCAACATCTTTTAAATTTATTTATTGGTTTAATAATTGTCTCCGGAATAGTTTATTTGTGTTTTAACCAAGATCAAAACATTTATCTGGCGATTATTGCTCTCTCTTTTCTAATTGGATTTTTAATAATCATACCAATTGGAGGAGCTGATATGCCTGTTGTTGTCTCAATGCTTAATTCTTATTCTGGCTGGGCTGCAGCAGGAATTGGTTTCACTCTTGGAAATACTGCACTCATTATTACTGGAGCTTTAGTGGGTTCATCAGGGGCAATTCTCTCTTACATAATGTGTGCTGCGATGAATAGATCTTTTATTAGTGTTATATTAGGTGGTTTTGGAGCAGAAGATTCTGCGGTATTTAAAGATGTTGAACAAAGACCTGTAAAAGAAGGAAGTGCTGACGACGCAGCATTTATTATGAAGAATGCAGGATCGGTTATTATAGTTCCAGGTTATGGCATGGCAGTTGCGCAAGCACAACATGCATTAAAGGAAATGACCGATGCATTGAAGTCAAATGGTGTAAAAGTAACTTTTGCTATTCATCCTGTTGCTGGCAGAATGCCAGGACATATGAATGTTTTATTAGCTGAAGCAAATGTACCGTATGATGATGTATTTGAACTTGAAGATATAAATTCTGAGTTTTCTCAAGCAGATGTAGCTTTTGTAATTGGAGCTAATGATGTGACTAATCCAATAGCAAAGACCGATCCTGCTTCGCCAATTTATGGTATGCCAATTTTAGATGTTGAAAAAGCTAGTACTGTTTTGTTTGTTAAGCGTGGTCGGGGTCTTGGTTATGCAGGAGTTGATAATGAGTTGTTTTATAGAGATAATACTATGATGCTATTTTCTGATGCTAAAAAGATGGTAGAGGGAATTGTAAAGAGTTTATAGAGATATAAGATTTTTTTAACTGTAAATTTTTCTTCTGGCCATTTTACGTGACCTTCTTATGTTTTCTGCTTTTTCTCTTAGCTTCTTTTGACTTGGTTTTTCAAAGTAAGATCTCATTTTCATTTCTTTAAATACACCTTCACGTTGCATTTTCTTTTTTAATATACGAAGAGCACCTTCGATATTATTATCTTTTACACTTACTTCGACTATGGTTCTGCCCTCCTTAAGAGCATTATCAAATTTTTGGGGTTTGTAACATTCAGGGCAATCATTGTCTAGGAAATAAAGATATTTTTTAGTAGATTTTAAATCTTAGTGAAGTTGAGATGGCCCATTTTTCTGCCTTCTTTAACCTCTTGTTTATTATATGAGTATCTCTTGACTCTTGAATAGGTTTTATATCTTTTTTCTTTAGAAATCTTGGATATTAATTTGATATCTTTACCTATTAAATTACGCATTGCGCCTTTATTTAGATTTATTGAATCAATTAAATTCAAGCCACAAACAGCCCTTACATGTTGATCAAATTGATTAGTATCTGAATTATCTAATGTTATATGACCTGAGTTATGAACTCTAGGAGCGAGTTCGTTTGCATAAACCCTATTATTATGATCAATAAAGAATTCAATTGTCAATACTCCAACGTAATTTAATTTTTTGATTATTTTTTGTGAAATATTTATGAGTTTTTTTTCTAATTTGTTGTTAATTCCTGATGGTGAATAAGTTTCAAATAGTATGTGATTCTTATGTATATTTCTAAATGTAGGATAGCAAAAAATTTTTTTATTTTGGTCACGAACACAAACAACCGATAGTTCTTTTTTTAGTTTGATTTTTTTCTCAATTATACAAGGGACAAAATTAAGATCCTGCCAATATTTTCTTACTTCAGCAAAACTCTTTGCAACAAATTGACCCTTGCCATCATATCCAAATCTACTTGTTTTTAAAATAATAGGAAATCGAATTTTATTTTTAATTTTATCAAGGTCCTTTTTTTTATTTAAAAAAATAGATTTTGCATGAGAAATTTTATTCTTGATAAAAAATTTTTTTTCAAATTCTCTATTTTGAGTAATTGATAATGCGTTAATAGGGGGAAATATATTTTTTGTTTTCTTAATTTTTTTTAATGATTCAACGGATACATTTTCAAATTCGTAAGTGATCACATCAACTTTCTTAGAAAAACTCATCAATTTTTTAAAATCTTCAAAAGAACCATAATACATTTTTGTTGCATACTTTTTTGCTGGAGCATCTTTCGTGTTAGAGTAAACATGAGGTTCAATATTGATAGCTTTTGCTGCTTTGGCTAAAAACATACCAAGCTGTCCACCTCCAATGATGCCAAGCTTGATGGTATCTAATTTCATTTAGATGGTTTTTTTGATACAGAAGAAGTTTGTTTACTTCTCCATGTTTTATATTTCTTTTTTAGAGAATTATCATTAATGCTTATAATAGAAACTGCTAATAGCGCAGCGTTTATTGCTCCAGCTTCACCGACTGCTAGTGATCCCACAGGGACGCCAGCTGGCATCTGAGCAATTGATAAAAGACTATCTAGGCCTTTTAGTTTTTTTGATTCAATTGGCACTCCTAGAACAGGTAGGGTAGAGATCGACGCTGTCATACCTGGAAGATGAGCTGCTCCCCCAGCACCAGCAATTATAATTTTAATTCCTCTTTGTTCAGCTCTTTCCGCAAACTCAAACATTCTTTTAGGTGTTCTGTGTGCGGAAATAATTTTTACTTCATGAGATATCTTGAATGATTTTAATATCTTTGAAGCATTTTTCATTGTTGACCAATCTGATTGGCTTCCCATGATGATACTAATTAAAGGTTTCTTACTCATATTGAACTTAAGTTTAGAGTCTATTCTTCAATTGAGACAGGTGCAGATTCCACATTTTCTTGATTCGCTTCATTTGCCTGCGCTAAGCGTTCTCTTTCTTCCTTCTCTTTCTTTTTTTGAGCTCTCTTCATAGATCGTTCTGCTTTTGCTAATGCCTCATCTAGTTCAACCTGCCTACATAACCCTAAACCTATTGGATCTTGTGGTCTTATATTAGCCATATTCCAATGAGTTCTATTTCTTATCGCATCTATTGTGGATTTAGTGCTACCTACAAGCTTTGCGACTTGAGAATCCTTTAATTCAGGATGGTTTCTTATTAACCAATAGACCGCATCAGGTCTATCTTGCCTCTTTGATAAAGGAGTATATTTTTTATTTTTCTTTGATTGTTCAGTTTTAGCAGATATCTCATTTGTGATAATTTGAAGATCTAAATCAGAATCATCTGAACATCTTTCTATCTCTTCTTTAGTTAACTGATTGTTAGTTATTGGGTTAAGACCTTTAATGCCGGCACCTACTTCACCATCTGCAATACCCTTTATCTCAAGTTCATGCATTCCACAAAAGTTTGCTATCTGTTTAAATGATAGCGACGTATTCTCAACAAGCCAGATTGCAGTGGCTTTTGGCATTAAGGGTAAATTCATTATTTTTCCTGTGATTATTAAAGAAACTCTTATATGTGAATTTGATACATTTTAAAAGCATATACTAAAATTTTAATAAAATTTTTCCTATATTTTGATTATTTTCCATATATTTATGGGCATCTTTTATATTGGTGAATTCATATTTTTTATCTATGAAAAGCTTAATAGTCCCATTTTCAATTAAAGGCCAAATATTTGCTTTTAGTTGACTTGCTATTTTTTGCTTTTCCTTATTGCTCCTTACTCTTAAAGTTGAACCAGATATTAATAATCTTTTTAGCATTATTGGAATCAAATCAACCTCAACTTTGGATCCCTTTAAATAAGCAATGTTTATGAGTCTTCCATGTTTATTTAAAATATTTATGTTTTTTTGAAAATATTCCCCTCCAACAATATCTAAAATTACATCAACTCCTGAATATTCATTTTTAATAATCTTTTCAAAGTCTTCATTTTTATAATTTATGCATTTTTCAATATTTAGCTTATCAATAAAATCTTTTTTTTCTGAAGAGCCAACAGTTGCAAAACATTTTATTTTAAGAGCTTTCGCTATTGAAATGGCTGTTAATCCAATGCCACTTGCACCGCCATGAACTAATAATGATTCATCTTTTTTTAAAGCTCCCTGATCAAATAGATTGGTCCATACAGTAAAGAATGTTTCAGGAATTGTGCAAGCATCTAAAAGAGGTATTCCATTTGGGACAGGAAGAACAGTTGAAATATTACATGCGACATATTCTGCATATCCGCCACCAGTTAATAATGCACATACTTCTTTTCCGATTAAATTTTTTTTGATATTTTTTCCTACTTCTACAATAGTACCTGAAATTTCTAGGCCAAGAACTTCAGATGCTCCTTTTGGTGGAGGGTAAAACCCTTGTCGTTGCATAATATCAGGTCTATTAATTCCTGCTCCTTCAACTTTTATTAAAACTTCATCCTCAGAGAATTTAGGAATTTCAATTTCTGAGATTTCTAAGACATCCGAGTTGCCAAAATTTTTAAATGTTATTGCCTTCATAATATTTACAAGGAGCTTTATTGTAAAGCTCCTCGCAATTACATTTTAAGTCTAATTAATGTTTTTTAAACTTTTATTATTAATCTCTATTTTACGAGGCTTCTGGTGCTCTGGAATCTCTCGTTCTAAATAGATATTTAAAAGTCCATTTTCATAACTAGCATTAGATACTTTAATAGTATCAGCAAGTTTAAACTTTCTTTCAAAATTTCTTCCTGCAATACCTCGATGCAAGAATTCAATTTTATCATTTTGATCCTTTGCTACTCCTCTAATTACTAGTTCATTTTCTTGAAGAGATATATCAATCTCATCTTTAGAAAACCCAGCGATTGCTAGACTAATTGTATAATTATTATCTGATTTTAAGATATTGTAGGGAGGATAAGAAGTATTTGATTCATTTAAGTTAAAAACTGAGTCAAAGATATTATCAAATACATCAAATCCAACACTTGATCTTAAAAGTGGTGATAAATCATAAGTTCTCATAATTTAATCCTCCTTAAG
>CABWZX010000026.1 GCA_902510025.1 uncultured Pelagibacteraceae bacterium
TCTCTGAAGCATGGTTAGAAGATAATCCTAAAAAAATAGAAGAATATATTGAGAAAAACAATATTACATTAAGCGAAATTGATAGTTTAACAAAGGATAGCTTTGAAAAAAATGTTACAAATGAAATCTTTAGACTTGAGGAAAATTCTATTAGCAGACCAATAAAAATTAATGATGCTGGATTCTATGTTGTTAAAGTAAGTGATGTATTGCCAGAAATTCAACAATCATTTGAAGACGTAAAACAAGAAATATTAGAGGAAATGTCCTATAACGACGCATACAACCTTTATGATCAAGCAATTAATTATGCTGATGAACTACTACTTAGTGGTTATGACCTCTATGACGTTGCAGAAAATCTTGATCTAAGATCTATTTTTAATTCAAATGAAGATTTAATAAAAACATCTAACCTTGATGATTTTATAAATGATCAAAATAATAAGGATCTATTTTTTGAGGCATATGAACAAATAACAAGTTACATTTCAGAAATTATTATAGATAATGAAACTGCATACATTTATAAAATTATAGATATTGAAGAGCCATACATTCAAGAATTTAGCAATATAGTAGATATGGTCAATACTGATTTAAAAAAATATAGAGTGCAAAGTATAATAGATGAAGCAGCTAAGCAATTTCTAGTTGAATACCAATTTAAGAACTATGATGAATTTAATTATTACGTAAATAAAAATCAAATTGAATTGATATCTTTAAATAATATTAAAAGAAACACTAATGACTCTACTTTTGATAAATCAACCATAAATGAAATATTTTTAGTAAATGAAAATAATATTTTAAAATTTAAAGATTCAATGGACAATATTGGCATTATTTATGTAAAAAATGTAATAAGCCCCAAAGATAAAATATCTAATGAATACTACGACCAAATCTTGAATAATATTAAATTGAACTTCGACCAATCAATTGAGAATGTCTTTGGAGACAATATCATTGAAGAGTCTTCTTATGAAATATTTATTCAAAATATAGATAATATTTTCTCATAATGATATCTCACAGCAAGATAGAATTTCTTAAAAAAATAAAAAATAAAAGTGATTTTATCTTCTATGAAAAAATAAATAAATTCACTATAGATCCAGTCCCCTATTTCATGGATACAGTTGGAAATACTAAGTATAGTTTTCTATATGAATCAGTAGAAAAAGGCAAAAATAAAGGTAGATACACTTTTTGTGGATATGGTGCCATATCAATAATAACAAATAAAAAAAATGGACTTTATGTCACTGAAAATAAAAAAACTAAAAAAATAAAAAGAGGAAAAAACATTCTTAATCAAATAAATTCAATTATTAGTGGCAATAGAGTAGCAAATATTCAAAATCTCCCGCCAATGACTTCATCTTTTTTTGGCTATCTAAGTTATGAGAATATTAATAATATTGAAAACATAATAAATAAGAAAAAAACTGATGCCCTTCGAATACCAGATTGCCTTTTATTTGTGCCAAAAACATTAGTTATATATGACAATCAAAAATCAATATTATATATAACAAAAACTATTAATAAGAATATCTCAAAAACAAAAAATATTTACAAAAAACTAATTAATGAATTTGAAAAAATCACAACTAGTATAAAAAAGAACAATAGATATGAAAAAATAAATTTTAAAAAAAGGAAAAAAATTTCGCCAAAATCAAATATTTCAAAATCAAATTTTATAAAAAATATTAACATATCCAAAAAATACATTAAAGATGGGGATATATTTCAAGTTGTGCCAAGCCATAGATTTTCGGCAGATTATAATTCTACTGGAAAAAAACTTTATCAGGTTTTGAGAAAAACCAACCCCTCCCCGTTTCTTTACTATTTTAACCTGCCAAACTTCAATATTGTTGGTTCTAGCCCAGAAATTTTAGTCAGACTAAGAGATGACATAGTAACAATTAGACCTATAGCTGGAACAAGACCACGAGGCAAAAATAAAGCACAAGACAGATCTTATGAAAAAGAGTTATTAAGGGATAAAAAGGAAATTTCTGAACACTTAATGTTACTCGATCTTGGAAGAAATGATGTCGGCAGAGTTGCAAAAAAAGGTTCAATCAAAGTTACATCAAGTTTCACAGTTGAAAGGTATTCTCACGTAATGCACATAGTGTCAAATGTTCAAGGGAAAATTAAGAAAGGAATAACACCTATAGATGCATTAATGGCAGGATTCCCAGCTGGCACAGTTACAGGTGCACCTAAAATTAGGGCTATGCAAATTATTGATGAGCTCGAAGAAACTAAGAGAGGAATATATGCTGGTGGTATTGGCTATATTTCACCAAATGGTGATATGGATACATGTATTGCACTTCGAACGGGAATAATACATAAAAATAAATTATACGTCCAAGCTGGTGGCGGAATAGTTTATGATAGTAATCCACAAAAAGAATATGAGGAAACCGTCAATAAAGCCAAGGCTGTTTTTAATGCTGCAGAAATTGCTTTAGGAAATTAAAAATGATTCTATTAATCGATAACTATGATAGCTTTACATATAATCTTGTACACTATGTAGAGGAACTTGATTATTCAGTTAAAGTTTTCAGAAATGATAAAATTACACTTGATAAAATAAAAAAATTAAATCCAAAAAAAATCATAATATCTCCAGGACCATGTACTCCAAATGAAGCTGGGATATGTATAAAAATGATTAAAAAATTTTATAAAGATATTCCAATTTTAGGTGTATGTCTCGGCCATCAATCTATAGGTCAAGCATTTGGAGCAAAGATAATAAAAGCTGATAAGATTATGCATGGGAAGACATCTAAGATGAAAAATCTAAATTCAGCTATATTTAAAGGACTTCCAAAGGAATTTGATGCTACACGATACCATAGTCTAGTAATTAAAAAAAATTCTCTACCTAAAGATTTTAAAATAATATCTAAGACATCAGACAATGGTAAAGATGTAATAATGGGAATAGAACATAATGAATACCCATGTTATGGAGTACAGTTTCATCCAGAAAGCATTGCTTCAGTTCCATATGGAAAAAAAATTATTAAAAATTTCTTAATGCTATGAGTGATAAACTTAAAAATATAATACCTATTGCTTTTAATGGCAATCTATCAAGACAAAACACTTCAGATGCATTAGAAGTCATTATGTCAGGTGAGGCACCTGAGGCACAGATTGGCGCCTTCTTAATAGCTTTGCAGAAATCAGGGGTAAATAGCGAACATGTCTTGGGTGCTATGGACGTAATGAATAAAAAAATGATAGCAGTGAATATTCCTAAGGGCTCAATTGATACATGTGGAACTGGTGGTGATGGTAAATCCTCATTAAATATATCTACGGCGATATCATTTGTTTTAGCCGCAAATAATTTAATTGTTGCAAAACATGGAAATAAAGCACTTACGTCTAAATGTGGATCCGCTGATGTATTATCTGCCTTAGGAATAAATATCAATATGTCAACAGATCTAATTGAGGAATGTTTAAAAAAGATAGGTATTTGTTTCATGTTTGCACCAAATCATCACCCTGCGATGAAATATGTTGGTCCTGCAAGACAGCAAATAGGAGTACGAACAATATTTAATATACTTGGTCCATTACTAAACCCTGGAAATGTCGATAATCAAATAGTTGGTGTATTCAATGAAGATGTTCTCAACATTTATAAGGAAGTATTTAATAAAAGAGATGGGAAAAACGCTTTTATTATTCATGGATATGCAGGAATGGATGAAATATCTACTGAAGGAGAAAATTTAATATATTCAAAAGAATATGGTGAAATAACTGTTTATTTCCAGATTCTATAATTTTATTTGCAACATTTATCATGTCATGAGGAGCTAAAAATTGACCTTTTTTTACGTTTATAATATTTCCAGTATTGGCGGCTGATATTAATAAATCAGTTTGCCTACATAAAAATGCAGGAATTTGAAGTATATCAACATGATCCTTTATTTTATCGCAATCACCAGGACTATGAACATCAGTTAAAATTTTTAAATCATATTCACTTCTAAGTTTATCAAATATCTTAATTGATTCATCTATTCCTAATCCACGATCTGATTTAATGCTTGTTCTGTTTGCCTTGTCAAAGGAGGTTTTATAAATAAAATCTAAACTTAGTTTTGCAGTTATATCGAGCAACTTTTCAACCATTAATTTTGCATGTTCATGAGATTCAAGTACGCAAGGTCCTGCAATTAAAACAATTTTTTTGAGTTATTAAATTCAATGTTTCCTAATTTAACTGAGTTTTGCATTTCTATACTAATCTTGATTGATCTTTTGCTGCACTTATAAACGATTTGAAAAGAGGATGCGGGTCAAACGGTTTTGATTTTAATTCTGGATGAAACTGAACGCCCACAAACCATGGATGATCTGTTATTTCAACAATTTCAGGTAAAAGTCCATCAGGAGAGTAACCTGAAAAAACCACTCCATTTTCACTTAAGTCTTTTTCATAATTGTTATTAACTTCATATCTATGCCTATGACGTTCACTAATTTCTTCATTTTTATATATTTTATAAACTTTTGAATCTTTCTTGATTTTCGCTATATAAGCGCCAAGTCTCATAGTGCCGCCTAAATCTCCGTTCAATTCACGTTTCTCAATTTTATTATCGGATGTAGCCCACTCTGTCATTAAACCAACTATAGAGTTTTGACAATTACCAAACTCACTTGAACTTGCATCTTTAATATTCAAAATATTTCTGGCCATTTCAATTACAGCAAGCTGCATACCAAAGCAAATTCCAAAATAAGGTATATTATTAATCCTTGCATATTTAATTGCCATAATTTTTCCTTCAGACCCTCTTTCTCCAAATCCACCAGGAACTAAAATACCATTACAAGATGACAATTTTTGGGCAATATTGCCTTCATTTAGCTCATCTGACTCTATCCATTTCAGATTGACCTTTACTTCATTAAAAATTCCACCGTGTGATAAAGCTTCGTTTAATGATTTATAAGCATCTGCAAGGCCAGTATATTTCCCAACTATTCCTACAGTTATTTCCCCGTCAGGTTCAAGAATATGCCTTGAAACTTGAGACCACATCTTAAGATCTATTTCCTTTGAAACATCTAAATTAAAATATTCAAGCACTCTCTTATCAAATTCTTCATTCTTAAAATTAATTGGCACTTCATATATGGTACTAGCATTAATTGCTTGAATAACGCAGTCATGTTTCACATTGCAAAATAAGCCAATTTTTTCTCTCTCTTCAGCGGGTATCTCTCTATCAGCACGACAAAGTAATATATCAGGTTGTATGCCTAAGCTTCTTAGTTCTTTTACAGAATGTTGAGTAGGTTTAGTCTTTAATTCACCTGAACTTGCAATAAAAGGAACAAGAGTAACGTGAATAAACATAGAATTTTTTCTTCCGTTGTCATTATTAAACTGTCTAATAGCTTCAATAAATGGAAGGCTTTCAATGTCGCCTATTGTTCCACCTATTTCACAAATAACAAAGTCTTCACCTTGAATATCATTTCCTATAAATTCTTTAATTTCATTGGTAACATGTGGGATCACTTGGACAGTAGCGCCAAGGTACTCTCCTTTTCTTTCTTTAGAAATTATTTTCTGATAAACCTTTCCTGAAGTAATGTTATCAGATTGTTTAGAAACAACTCCTGTAAATCTTTCATAGTGACCAAGATCTAAATCTGTCTCCGCACCGTCATCAGTAACATAAACCTCGCCATGTTGATAAGGGCTCATAGTTCCAGGATCAACATTTAAATAAGGATCTAATTTCCTTATTCTTACCTTATAGCCATGATGTTGAAGCAGCGAAGCTAGTGATGCTGATGCGAGACCTTTACCTAATGATGAAACCACGCCGCCGGTGACAAATATAAAACGCGCCATGGAAGTATTTTATACAATAGTTGAATCTTAAATGGAAGATAATTAATCTAATTGTGGTAATTCAGGTAAATCCTCAATTTCCTCCGGAAGTTCAATAATATCATCATCAAATGAAAGGGTTCGATCATTAGACCTAAGGCTTATAATTGTTAAAGATATACTAGTAATAATGAATAGAGTGGCAATTATTGCAGTTGTCCGAGTTAATGCATCAGCAGCTCCTCTAGGGGACATCCCATCCGAACCTCCTCCTATTCCTAGGGCTCCACCTTCTGCTCTTTGAATTAAAACAATAATTATCAATAAAAAGGCTAAAAGAGCATGAATAACTAGTAATATTGTTTCCATTCAGACCTATATATCAATTTAATTAGAAGAATCAATTATTTTGCAAAAATCTTTGGATTTTAATGAAGCTCCTCCAACTAAAGCCCCGTCAACATCTGAAAGATTCAGTATGTCTTCAGAATTATTTTGATTAACTGAGCCTCCATATAAAATACTTACTTTTGATGCTTCTTTTCCAATTTTATTCGAAATCATTCTTCTTATGGATTTATGTATACTGTTAATTTCTTTTATAGTTGGAGTTTTACCTGTTCCAATTGCCCATACAGGTTCGTACGCAATAATAATGTTATTTCCTGTAAATTTACTAGGCAATGAAGTTAATTGTTTTTTGAGTATCGATGATCTTTTTTTAATCTCATCTAATGTTTCTCCGATACAGAAAATAACCTTTAAATTTTTTGACAAAGCTGAATTAATTTTTTTACTTAATTCTTTAATAGACTCTTTTTGATATTGTCTTCTTTCTGAGTGTCCAATAATCACAAACTTTACTCCTAATTGATTAAGCATTAATGCACTAATAGATCCTGTAAAAGCCCCCGCATGTTCATGATGGACGTCCTGAGCTCCAAACTTAATGATTTTTTTAGATTTCTGTATAAGACCACCCAGTGCTGTAAAAGGTGGGCAAATTACAATTTTTGCAGAGTTTTTTCTTTTCTTTAATATGTGTTTTTGAATTGATTTTACTAAAGAAACTGACTTTTCAGTGCCATTCATTTTCCAATTTGCAATGATGTAATTAGTCCTTTTCATTAAGCTGTATTCCTTTATATATTCAAGCAGTTATAATAGTTTAGACTAAAATGTTAGACATAGTAAGAAATTTAGTTTCATCAATATTTGGAAAGATATTGCTTGGCTTAATGATACTGAGCTTTGCTTTATGGGGCGTTGGAGATATTCTTTCGTCTGGAAATAGTAAATTGGCGGCAAAAGTAGGTACCCAAAAAATATCATTAGAAGAATTTTATAATAAATTTGGCAGAAAAGTTCAGGAATTGAATATTAACACGGGAGGAAATCTTAGCATTCAAGAAGCGCATGAACAAAATATAGATAAATTCATTATAAATGACCTTGTTTATGAAAAAATGATTTTAGAATATGCCAATAACAATAAAATCTATCTAACCGACAATATACTTAAAGAAACTATAAAAACTCTTCCTCAATTCATTGGAACAAATGGTAAATTTAGTGAGCAATTATATAGAAATTCTATAAAGAGAAATTTTTCATCAGAAGAAGAATTCCTAAATGAACTTACATTTATATATATAAATAGCCTTCTATTTGAAAATTTTAAATCTGGAGATATGACTAACCAGTCGATCATTGATTTACTTTACGAATA
>CABWZX010000027.1 GCA_902510025.1 uncultured Pelagibacteraceae bacterium
TTAAAAGAACAGGAAAACCTATTTTTTTAGATATAGATAACGCTTCTTTTGAGCTTTTAACTGGAGCTGTATGACCAGGAATAACATTTAATTTTAATTTGATTGCAAGATTCTTAGACTCAATCTTATCACCCATTTTTTTTATTGCTTTCGGATTCGGACCAATAAAAATAATTTTTTCTTTATTCAGTTTTTTTACAAATTCAGCATTTTCAGATAAAAATCCATAACCGGGGTGAATTGCATCTGCTTTTGACTGTTTTGCTATTGATATTATCTTATTAATATTTAGATATGACTCACTTGGCTCTGGTCTACCAATACAATATGATTCATCAGCTTGACCCACAAACAATGAATCTTTATCGACCTCTGAAAAGACAGCCACAGTTTTAATGCCCAATTTCTTAGCAGTTTTAATAATTCTGCATGCAATTTCACCACGATTGGCAATAAGAATCTTTTTAATCATATTTTAAAGAGGAATATTATCGTGTTTCTTTGATGGAGAAGAAAGTTCTTTATTTTCTAGATTGTCTAGAGCAATAGCTATTCTTCTTCTGGTAGAATGAGGTTTAATTACGTCATCTATAAATCCTCTTTTTGATGCAATGAAAGGATTTACAAACTGGTCTGTATATTCATCAGTTCTTTTTGCAATTTTCTTTTTATCTTTTATCTCATTCCTAAATAGAATCTCAACTGCACCTTTTGCACCCATTACAGCTATTTCAGCGCTTGGCCATGCATAATTAATATCACCTCTTAAATGTTTAGAGGCCATAACTACATATGCCCCTCCATAAGCTTTCCTTGTAATAATGGTAACTTTAGGAACTGTGGCTTCTGCATAAGCAAAAAGAAGTTTTGCTCCATTCTTGATTATTCCATTATGTTCCTGTGAAACTCCTGGTAAAAAGCCAGGAACATCAACAAACGTAACTATTGGTATATTAAAACAATCACAAAATCTCACAAAACGACCACCTTTTTTACCAGAATCTATATCTAAACAACCCGCTAAAACAAGAGGCTGATTAGCAACAAAGCCAACTGTGCGTCCCTGTATTCTTCCAAATCCAGTAATCATATTTTTAGCAAAATCAGGCTGTATTTCAAAAAAATAGTTATTATCTACAACTTTTGTAATTAACTCTTTCATGTCGTATGGCTTATTTGGATTGTCGGGAACTAAAGTGTCCAATGACAAATCAGGCTCTAGGTTCTGAAATTCAAGATTTATTTTCATTGATTTCTCTCTATTACTTGAAGGAAGCAAATCAATTAAATTTTTAACCTCTTGCAATGTTTCAATATCGTTATTAAAAGCTCCGTCTGCCACTGAAGATTTTGATGTATGAGTCTTAGCGCCACCTAATTCTTCTTGAGATACATTCTCCTGGGTTACGGTTTTTACTACATCAGGTCCCGTAACAAACATAAATGATGTATCTTTAACCATAAATATAAAATCTGTCATGGCTGGTGAATAAACAGCTCCTCCCGCACAAGGACCCATAATTACAGAAATTTGCGGTATAACGCCTGAAGCTAAAACATTTCTTTGGAATACTTCTGCATAGCCCGCTAAAGATGCCACCCCTTCTTGAATTCTTGCTCCTCCTGAATCATTTATACCAATTACAGGAGCTCCAACTTTGATTGCCATGTCCATAATTTTACAAATTTTTTCTGCGTGTGCTTCTGATAATGAACCCCCAAATACTGTAAAATCCTGACTAAATACGAAAACTAGTTTTTCATTAATTTTCCCACTTCCAGTGACTACTCCATCACCAGAAAATTTTTGTTTTGCCATCCCAAAGTCATTAGTGCGATGTTCAACGTACATGTCATATTCTTCAAAAGTTCCTTCATCTAAAAGAATGTCTATTCTTTCACGCGCAGTTAGTTTTCCTCTTGCGTGCTGGGCATCAATTCTCTTCTTCCCACCGCCTTCTCTTGCCTGTTTTCTTTGTTTTTCAAGTTCTTTAATGATATTGGTCATAAATAATCATAATACCTTATAAATCTTAATTATCAATTTTTATGTATTTTCTAAAATGTACAGGCAACTCAGCTTTGATATTAATTTTTTTTCCTAATTGATCTATAAATTCTATTTCCCCTGCGTGTAGAAATAGACTATTGCCCTTATTGTTACCAGTTAAACTATTATTATACTTTGAATCACCTAGAATAGGACATCCATTGATTGAACAATGAATCCTTATCTGATGTTTTCTCCCTGTTTTCGGAAAAAGTTTCAAAAGATATAAACTCTCATCTATTTTTCTTACTACTTGGTATCTAGTCTCTGCATTCATATCTTCGCCTTTTTCTATTATGTGATCTTTAAAAAAGCCACGTTTATTGGGTGGTCTATTCTCAACTATAGCATAATAAGTTTTTTTTATTTTTCGATTTGAAAAAAGACTATAAAAGTATCTGCTAGATTGAATATTTAGTGCAAACATCATTATCCCACTTGTTTCCTTATCAAGCCTATGAACCAGCCTTAGTTTTGAGTCTTCTGTATTAAATTCTTTAATAATATCATCTATACTTATATTAATTTTTGATCCTCCTTGTGAGGCTATTCCGTTCCACTTATTAATAACCAAATAATCTTTATTTTTTAAAAGTATAGAATTTTTGAATTTTAAAATAGACTTTGCATCTATAGCTTTTTTCTCTTTAGCTTGATTAGCTTTATAATCCTTAAATAAAACAATTTCATCGCCAATAACAAGACGATAATCAAATTTGGTCTTTTTCCTATTAACCTTAATTCTATTTTTTCTTAAATCTTTATGAATTAAACTTTTTGGAAGAGAAAGGAATTTAATAAGAAATCTATCTATACGATAATTTTCGTAGTCATTGGTAACTAATATTTTTTTTGGAGTATTTGCCATGAAACTAATTAAATTAAAAAAGTTTATGGTTTACAAGAAATCTTACTTCTTATCTGTCTTTACAACTTCTTGATCTAATAACTGTATGAATGCCATTGGAGCATTGTCTCCTGAGCGAAATCCAGCCTTTACTATTCTGCAGTATCCACCACTTCTTTTCTTAAATCTTTTAGACAAGTCATCAAATACCTTAACAACGGCTTCTTTATCTCTTAATGAATTAAAAGCATTCATTCTTGATGACTCTTTATTTTTTTTACCTAGTGTAATTATCTTCTCAACAAAAGGCCTAAGTTCTTTTGCTTTTGGCAATGTTGTCTTTATCGTTTCATTTTTTATTAACGAAACAGCCATATTCTCCAGCATAGCGATTCTATGAGAAGATGTTTTATTAAGTTTTCTTTTTGCTATTCCATGTCTCATAATTAATCAACTTAGTTGTAAGGATCTTCAATTTTTCTAGCTAACTCTTCAATATTTTCTGGCGGCCAATTTGGTACTTCCATTCCTAGATATAAAGACATTACTCCAAGAACCTCTTTTATTTCATTTAAAGACTTTCTTCCAAAATTAGGGGTCCTAAGCATTTCTATCTCACTTTTCTGAACTAGGTCACCAATATAAATAATATTGTCATTTCTTAAACAATTCATCGACCTAACAGAAAGTTCTAATTCTTCAACTTTTCTTAATAAATTTTTATTGAACTGAGGTTCAAGAGTGTCCGGCTCAACTTGAATTTCTTCAGGTTCTTCAAAATTAATAAATGATTGAAGCTGATCCTGAATAATTCTTGCCGCAAATGCTATAGCATCTTCAGGAGTAATAGATCCATTTGTTTCTATTGCCATAGTAAGTTTGTCATAGTCTAAGACTTTTCCTTCTCTAGTATTTTCAACACTGTAAGAAACTTGTTTGACAGGACTAAATATTGAATCAATGGGAATTAATCCTATTGCAGATTCTTCTGTTTTATTATGCTCTGCAGCAACATAGCCTTTTCCTTTTGAAACAGTTAACTCCATATTAAATTCAGTGTTATCATCTAAATTACAAATAACCAATTCAGGGTTAATAATATCAATTTCTGAAGGAGTATTGATCATTCCTGCAGAAATCTCTCCTGGACCAGTAACATTAAGACTCATCTTTCTCGTACCTTCAGAATGCATGTTTAAGGCTAGTGATTTTACATTTAAAACGATATCAGTTACATCTTCTCTAACTCCATCAATTGATGAAAATTCATGTAAAACATTATCAATTTTAATTGATGTAACTGCAGTTCCTTGAAGAGAAGATAACAAAACCCTTCGAAGAGCATTACCAATAGTTAATCCAAAGCCTCGTTCTAATGGTTCTGCTGTAAGTGATGCTTTGAACTTAACATCTTCATCTGTATCCAATTTAAGTTTGGTAGGTTTAATAAGAGCTTGCCAATTATTTATTATACTCATTTTTTTTCCTCTATTAGTTCTCTTTGTTTCCTTTAAACTCTTCTTTTTTTCGGTGGTCTACATCCATTGTGAGGAATAGGAGTTGTGTCTTTTATAGAAGTAATGTAGAAACCCACTGCCTGTAAAGCTCTAAGTGCCGACTCTCTTCCTCCTCCAGGTCCCTTAATAAATACCTGTAAATTCTTTAACCCAAATTCCTTTGCCTTCTCTCCCACATCTTCTGCAGCAATTTGAGCTGCATATGGTGTAGATTTTCTCGAACCTTTAAATCCTTTAACACCTGCGGATGACCAAGCAATGCTGTTTCCTTGCTCATCTGTAATTGTAATCATTGTATTATTAAATGTAGCATTAATGTAAGCCAATCCAGAAACAATGCTTCTCTTTTGCTTTTTCTTTTTGACAGATTTATTTTCAACCATTTATTTAGTTACCTTCTTCTTACCAGCTATAGCAATAGCTTTTCCCTTCTTTGTTCTTGCATTAGTATGTGTTCTTTGACCATGACAAGGTAGATTCCTTCTGTGTCTTACACCTCGATAAGCACCCAGGTCTTTAAGTCTCTTAATATTACTTGAAACTTCTCTTCTTAAATCTCCTTCAACATTGTGAGATGATGCAATTACATCAGAAATATTTTTAATTTCAGATTCTGAGAGGTCTTGTACTCTTATGTTTCCATCAACTTGTGCTTGTTTACATACATCATCTGATAATTTTTTACCAATTCCATATATATATGTAAGTGCTACACCAAGTTTTTTTTGTGTAGGAATATTTACTCCTGCTATTCTAGCCACAGCTATTATCCTTGGTTAATATTGAGTTGAAAGATTGCGGGATTATATGATTATTCATAAAATGGTCAAGCATATTAAAATCCCTCCAAAGCGTTGTTAATCCTTTGATTTACTTCATGAATTTCACCTACACCATCTACTTTTTTTACCACATGATTTGCCGAGAAGTACTCGATTAATGGCTCTGTTTCTTGCGAATATACTTGTATCCTTGATGCAAGTATTTCTTTATTGTCATCACTTCTATCCTCAACCATCTTTCTTGATAAAATTCTTTCCAATAGAATAGGTTCATCTACCTCAATTAACAAAATACAGTCTATCTTAATTTTTAAAGATTCAAGAAGACTTGAAAGAAGATTAGCTTGGTCTATGTTTCTTGGGAATCCATCAAATAGATATCCAGAAAGATTATCTTGTCTACTATTGTCCATAGCCAAATTAAGTATTTTTATAATAATTTCATCAGAAACTAATTTTCCTGATTCAATAACTTCCTTAACACTCTTTCCTAACTCAGTATTCTGCTTGATTTCATTTCTTAAGATCTCACCTGTTGATAGGTGTAAAAGATTATATTTTTCACAAAGCATCTTTGCTTGAGTGCCCTTACCAGCCCCCGGTGGTCCAAATAAAATTATATTCACCTTCTATTACCTCTAAGTCTTGACTTTTTTATAAGTGCTTCATATTGATAGGCAAATAAATGACTTTGAACTTGGCCAATAGTATCCATCCCAACAACAACAACAATTAATAAAGAAGTTCCCCCAAGATAAAATGGAATTGAATATTGAGAAATTAGAATCTCTGGGAGAATACATACAAAGGCAAGATATAGGGCTCCTATTGTTGTTACTCTTGATAAAACAAAATCAATATATTCAGCTGTTTTCTCACCTGGACGAATTCCAGGAATAAAACCACCTTGCCTCTTTAAATTATCAGCAGTCTCAGATGGATTAAAAACAATGGAGGTATAAAAAAAAGCAAAGAAAATAATTGCTGAAGCATAAAGAAGCATGTAAGCAGGCTGTCCACGGCCTAGTAATGCAGCAGCATCATTGAGCCATCCTGATTCAGAAGAAAGATTAAAGTTTGCGATCGTAATAGGTAATAAAAGGATAGACGATGCAAAAATTGCAGGTATTACGCCAGCTGTATTTAATTTTAAAGGTAAGTGAGTGCTGTCGCCAGAATACATTTTGTTTCCCATTTGTCTTTTAGGATATTGAACAATAAGCCTTCTCTGCGCTCGTTCCATAAAGACTATAAAAATTATTACAGCAACAATCATCAATAATAGAAATAATAATAAGATGGTTGAAATTGTTCCCTGTCTACCAAGGGTAAGTGTATTTATTAAAGCACTTGGAATTTCTGCAACAATTCCAGAAAATATAATAAGTGATATTCCGTTCCCAATTCCCCTACTAGTAATCTGTTCACCAAGCCACATTAGAAAAACTGTTCCGCCTGCCAAAGTAATTGTGGTGGAAAGTCTAAAAAACATTCCTGGATCAGAAACAATTTTTCCAGCAGATTCTAATCCTACTGAAATTCCATAACCTTGTAAAAG
>CABWZX010000028.1 GCA_902510025.1 uncultured Pelagibacteraceae bacterium
AATAATTGGATCAGCATCATATCCATCAGTTTTAGAAAGCGCAGGATGTAGTGAGGCAGATATGATCATAGCTGTAACATTACAAGATGAAATAAATATGGTTGCTTGCCAAATGGCGCATACTTTTTTTAAAACACCAAGAAAAATTGCTAGACTAAGATCTGAGGATTTTCTAAATCCCATATGGAGAGATCTTTATAATGCAGACAATATGCCTATAGATTTAATTATTAGTCCAGAACTTGAGGTTGCTAAATCGATAGAAAGACAGCTAAAGACCCCAGGAGTTCATGATGTAGTTCCGTTCTTTAATGATCAAGCTCAGTTAGTTAATATTTCTATACAGGAAAATTGTCCGTTAATTGATACAGATTTGAAAAGTATACGAGAACTTTTTCAGGGAGATGAAGATGAAAAAAAGAACTTAAGAGCCTCTATTATTGGAATTTTTCGTGATAAAAAATTATTTATTCCTAATAAAAACGACACATTAAACCTTAATGACAGCTTATTTTTATTAACAGACAATAAACATGTTCATAGGTCGATGTCTGCATTTGGCTTAAATGAAGAACCAATAAATAAAATAATCATTATTGGAGGAGGAAATATAGGTTTTAATTTAGCAAAAGATTTAGAGGAAATTGAATCAGAAATATCTGTAACTATAATTGAAAGCAGTGATGAAAGAGCAAGTCATATAGCAGATTCATTAAAAAATACTCTTGTTCTAAAAGGCGATGGCTTAGATCAATCTATCTTAGATGAGGCTAATGTTGGTAAAGCAAGCATGATTTTAGCGTTAACTAATGATGACGAAACTAATATAATTATAGCTGCTATAGCTAAAAAAAATAATTGTGAATCATTAATTATAGTAAATAATTCAGAATACAATAATTTAAAAGATGTATTAGGAATAAGTAGGGTAATTGATCCAAGAATGATTACAGTTTCTAAGATTTTAAAACATATACATAGAGGTAAAATTGAATCAGTTTATTCCATTGGTGATAATCAGGCAGAAATTATTCATGCTCAAGCATTAAAAACATCAAAGCTAATCAACAAATCTATAAAAGACGCAGATTTACCTGATGGCATCAGGATTGGTTTATTAAAAAGAGATAATGCAATATTGGTTCCTGATAAAGATACAGTTATAAAAGAAAATGATGAGGTTATAATACTAAGCATGTCAGACGCATTACATGATGCAGAAGAATTATTTCAAGTTAGAGGAGCCTTTTAAATTGTCAAGAATAGCATACGTAAATGGAAATTACTTAGACTTTAAAAAATCTTTAATCCACATTGAAGATAGAGGATATCAATTTGCAGATGGTGTTTATGAAGTTTTTAATGTTTCTGACTCAAAATTAGTTGATTATGATTTACACTTAAAAAGACTTTTTAGATCTATGGGCGAATTAAAAATTAAATCACCAATTGCTAAAAACACATATATTTACCATGTAAAAAATATAATTAAAAAAAATATTATTATTAACGGGTTAATATATCTACAAATTACAAGAGGAGTAGCTCCAAGGGACCATAAATTTCCAGTTAATCAAAAAAGTTCAATCGTTATTACTGGCAGACATTTACCCGCGGATGAATACGAAATTAAATTTAAAGAAGGAATTAAGGTGACAACTCATGATGATTTAAGATGGGGTAGATGTGATATTAAAACTGTTTCATTATTGCCTAATGTATTAGCTAAGCAAGATGCCTATATAAAGGGAGCCTCAGAAGCATGGCTAATCAATAAAGAAGGTCACATAACTGAAGGATGTGCTAGTAATGCATGGATTTTAAGAAAAGATAATACCTTAATTTCTCACCCTTCAAATAATTCAATTCTGACAGGCATAACAAGAACATCATTTCTAAAAGGATTAAGAAAACATTCAATTAAATTTAAAGAACTTAAATTCAAAATAAAAGATGTAAGAAATGCAAAAGAAGCATTTGTAACAAGTGCTACTCAACACGTAACACCAGTCATTAAAGTTGATAAAATCAAAATTGGGAATGGTAAACCTGGGAAATTTGCATCAATATTTAGAGATGTATATATGGAGGCATTGCAATTAAAATAAGTAAAATAAATAATCAATTATCCTATATTATTCATCCTAATATAAACGACAAATCAAGATTTGTTTCTGATGAAATGTTAGATGAGATTTCAAATTTAGCGATTAATCTAAATATTAATATACAAGAAAAAAAAATTATAAATATAAAAAAAATTTCACCATCAACCTTAATTGGTAAAGGGGTTCTTGAGAAGATTAAGGAAAATATTAAAACACATAAAGTAAATTTATTAATCTGCAATTGTTCTCTCACACCAGCTCAGCAAAAAAATCTAGAAAATTTTCTTAAAATAAAAGTAACGGACAGAGTTGGCATAATAATAGAAATCTTTGCAAAAAGAGCTATCTCTAGCGAAGGTAAACTACAAGTTGAATTAGCAGAGTTGATATATAGAAAATCAAGACTTGTTAGAGCATGGACTCATTTAGAGAGACAAAGAGGTGGTACTACATTTATTGGTGGGCCAGGTGAATTACAGATAGAATTAGATAAAAGACTTATTCAAGAAAAAATTATTAACATTAAAAAAAAATTAAAAAAAGTTCAGAAACGTAGAGATATTCAAAGAAAATCAAGAGTCAGAAATAACTTTAAAACATTTGCTTTGGTGGGCTATACGAACGCAGGTAAGAGTTTACTATTTAATAAATTAACTAAAAATAATGAATTAAGCAAAAATAAACTTTTTCAAACTTTAGATACTAAAATTAGCAAGATTTATTTACATAACAATAAAATATCAGGTCTAATAGATACCGTTGGATTTATTAATAATATTCCAACACAATTAATAGAGTCATTTCAGGCAACTTTAGAAGAATTGCATAATGCTGATTTTTTAATAAATGTAGTTGATATAAACGATATTAATTTTAAAGATAAAATTAAGGTCACTAAAAAGATATTAAGTGAGAATGGCATAGAAGAAAAAAAAATATCTAAAATGATGACTGTCTATAATAAGATCGACTTAAATCAATTAATTTACGAAAACGCAAACAAAAAAAATTATGTTAGTGCTTTGACTGGAGAAGGAATTGAGAAGTTAAAACTAAATATGTCTTTTTTGTAATAATTATCTTATTATTATATTAAAAAAATCATCTTTAAATTCAACTGAATGAAAAACAAATTTATTTTTATTATTTTTTTTAAAAATAAGATCTGTCAGGTTGTCGATATATTTATCCTGTTTTTTTTTATAACCACCAATTTTATTTTGTTTTAATTTACAAGTAAGTGTTTCAGAGTCAGTTGATTTATTGGATAGAATAATGTCGTAACGCCTTTTTCCATCAAAAACAAAAAAAATAGAATCACAATTTTTTATATATTGGTAATTTGTGAGTTTAAAAAAAAGCATTATAGGGTCAATAGATTCACTAATCATTGATTCTGTAACATGAGTAAGATTATCTGTAGCATATGGTGGATTGATAACGACATCTTTAATTTGACTATCAGAATATTTGAATTTTATTGTTCTTTTTTGATCGCCTCTGATAGAATTTGATTCATAATAATTAGGAAAATACTCACCCTCTATTAAACTACCTTTTACTAATCCCTCACTTTCAGTAGTTTTAATCAAATTCAAATGATTTAATGAAGTAACGTCATATGAATATTCAAAAATATTTTCATCTATTTTAATTCTTGTTTTAATTTCCTGAAGAGAGACTTCAGGCATCAACGGAATTTTTACATAAATAATGTAAGTTTTGTTTTGTGTATCATCTGCAAATAAATTAGTAATTGTTATGAAAATTAAATAAATAGATATATTTATTACTCTTTTTATCATTGTATAATTGTTAATTGTCATTAATAAATATAGAATCATACATAAATAATCCATAGCAAATAATAAATTATGAAAAAAATAAACTTAGGAATTATTGGTCTTGGTTATTGGGGCCCGAATCTATATAGAAATTTTAATAATAATAAAAATTATAATATTATTGCTGTAGCTGATAAAGATATAAAAAAAGTAAAAAAATATTCAATTAATGATTCAAATATAAGAATTTATGTTGATTATAAAAAGTTAATATTAGACCCTGATATTGATGCTGTTGCTATTGCTACGCCGGTAAGTACACATTATACAATTTCAAAATTCGCATTAATTAACAATAAACATGTTTTTGTTGAAAAACCACTAGCTGATTCTTCTTCTAAATGTTTAGAATTAATTAGAATATCAAAAAAAAACAAATTAATATTATTCGTTGACCATACATTTTTATACACTGAAGCAGTAAATAAGATTAAGACGATTTCATCAAAGAAAGATTTTGGTGAAATTATGTACTATGATTCAACTAGAATTAATCTAGGTTTGATACAGAATGATATAAACGTTATATGGGACCTTGCTGTTCACGATTTATCAATCCTTGATTTCATTCAAAAAAGTAATCCATTATACGTTTCGGCAGTAGGGCACAGGCACATCAAATCAAAACCTATAACTTCGGCTTATTTAACATTAAGCTATACTAATAACTTTGTTGCCCATATAAATGTTAATTGGTTATCTCCAGTAAAAATAAGGCAGACAATATTAGGAGGTTCTAAAAAAATGATTTTATATAACGATTTAGAACCGAGTGATAAAATTAAAATATTCAACAAAGGAGTTAATGTAGTTGTTGATGAAAAAACTAGCAAAAATTTGGTTAACTATAAATTAGGTGATACATATATTCCAAACCTCCAAAACAAGGAAGCTTTATCGTTAGCTGTTAAGGAGTTTTTTATGTCAATTAATCAATCTAGAGAACCATTAACCAATGGAGCAAGAGGCTACAAAATTGTTAAAATTTTAGAATCCGCTGATAAATCAATTAAAATGAGAGGCAAGCCAGTTAAAATAAAATTATGAATAAATTAAACCATATTTCTGAATCTGCAATTATAGGCAATGTTATTTTAGGGAATAACATTTATATTGGACATAATTCAGTAATAGGAACTCAACCACAACATATTAAGTTAAGTAAAAATGATATTGTTAAGAATAATTTCAAAGAACTTATAATTGGTGATGATGTTATAATAATGGATTTATGTCATATTCATGCAGGAATAGAAAAAAGCACAAACATTGGCAGTGGATCAATTATTATGTCCGGAACACATATTGGTCACGATGTTTCAATTGGAAAAAATGCGAATATATCCCCGAATGTAGCATTTGCAGGTGAAGTTGATATAGGAGATGAAGTAACAATAGGAATGGGTTCCACTATACATCAGAGGGTAAAAATTGGATCTTACTCAATGGCTGGAATGGGAAGTGTTACAGTAAATGACTTACCGCCATTTTGTACTTGTGTAGGAATACCATCTAAACCCATAAAGATTAATGAACTTAAATTAAAGAGACTTTCAATTAACGACAGCTTAATTAACATAATACATGATGTTTTAATAAATAAAAATGTATTAGAGTTTTCTAAAAATATTGAGTTTTTGAAAAAAAAGTATGTTAAATCTCAAATTGAAAAAAATGTTTTTACCACATTAAATGATTGGATTGAGGCCAATGAGTGAGATAAAAGTACCTTACTTAGACCTAAAGTCTCAGTATCTATCTATTAAAAATCAAGTTGATAAAAAAGTTTTAAAAGCATTAGAATCAACCAACTACTCTCTTGGCCCTGATGTTGAAAAGTTTGAAAAAAACTTTGCAAAATATTGTGATGCTAAATATGCAATTGGTGTAAATTCTGGAACTAGCGCTTTGCATCTATCTTTACTCGCTGCTGATATAGGGCAGGGAGACGAGGTGATTACAGTCTCAATGACTTTCATCGCAACCGCAATGGCAATTTCTTATACAGGCGCAAAACCTGTTTTTGTAGATATAGAATCTGAATCTTTCTTAATGGATCATCATTTAATTGAAGATAAGATAAATTCTAGAACTAAAGCCATAATAGCTGTTCATCTTTATGGTCAATGTGTTGATTTAAATAAAATAAGAAAAATTGCTAATAAGTATAATTTAATTCTAATAGAGGATGCATCTCAAGCTCATGGATCAAAATTTATAGATAAAAAAGCTGGATCAGTTGGCGATATTGGAACATTTAGTTTTTATCCAGGAAAAAATTTGGGTGCTTACGGTGAAGCTGGGTGTGCCGTTACAGACAATTTTAAATTTTCAGAAAAGATTAGGAAGCTAAGAAATTGGAGTCAGGAAAGAAAAAACTTTCATGATCAGATTTCCTTTAATTATAGAATGGATGGAATACAAGGTGCAATCTTAAATATCAAGTTAAAAAAAATAGATTCATGGACTAAAAAAAGAAGAATAATTGCAAATAATTATAATAAATTTATTTCTAATAAAATAAAAAAATGTAAGGAATTAAATAATAGACATCATGTATTTCACATTTACAGTATTCTTAGTGACAATAGAGATTCTTTGCAAAAATTTTTATATTCAAAAGGAATTCAAACAGGCAATCATTATCCAA
>CABWZX010000029.1 GCA_902510025.1 uncultured Pelagibacteraceae bacterium
AATATTATTGCAATGGTTAATTCTGCAAAAAGAAGTATGGATAGAGATCCAAGACCTTTGCTAATTTTTCCTGAAGGAACGAGAACACCTGTAGGTGAAAGAAAGCCTTATAAATATGGAATTACTGCATTGTACAAAGGATTGGATGTTCCCTGTCTACCTGTAGCAATTAATGCAGGTTATTTTTGGTCAAGAAGACGATTCTTAAGGTATCCTGGAAAAATGGTTATAGAATTTTTAAAACCTATTCCTCCTGGATTAGAAAAAGAAAAATTCTCTAAGCTCTTATATGACACAATTGAAGATCAATCTGACATTCTATTGGAAGAGGCAAAAATAAATTATCCAAAATGAAAATATTAAGTTTTAAAAGTATAATAGTTTTCATAATAACAATTCTTATTCTTTACTCAGCATATTGGATATTCTTATCAACCCAACTAAAATCTGAAATAAATAGACTTGCAAATGAATCAAATATTATTTCGTATGATTCTATTAAAATCACAGGCTTCCCTTATAGAATGGAAGCTCAAATCAAAAACTTAAATATAAATGAAGAAATACAAGACAGTAGCTTTCGTTCTTTCTCTCCAGTGGTCAAGATAGATATTAACCCTATAAATCTTAAAAAAATTGTCGTACGAACGAAAATAATAGAATCACATATCAATATAAACGAAGTATTCCTTGATATATCAATGGAAGAAGTGCGGTCTGCCATTACAACCAGGGATAATACTCTATCAGAAATAATAATCGCAATTAACAAGGCAGATATAAAATTTAATAATCTAGAATTAGATACGATAAATAAAATTTATTTTAAACAGGAAACTAATGAAGACTTGACAGGCAATATAAATTTATCCGCTGAAGGCTCTGATCTAATTGCCTCAAGCTCAGGAGGAATGAAACTAGAATTAAAAGGTGGGTATACACTTAAAAACAGTAATGTAAATGGTAACTTACAGCTAGAAATATTGGATCTTAATAATAATCAAAAATTATTTAGCGCACCTATAAAAATTCAAGACAATGTTGCCTCATTTTTATTTATACCCTTAATAGATTTAAATGAATTATTTTATTCTTTTTGATCTTCCAAAATCAGCTACATCAGTGTCTTGACCAGCAGTAATAATTTTTTCTCTAATTTTTTTAGTTCTTGAAAAAAGCTTAAATAAAGTATCTCCATCTTCCCAGCGAACTGCTTTTTGCAAAGCACTTAAGTCTTCAGAGAATCTTCCGATCATTTCTAAAACAGCTTCCTTGTTATTAAGAAAAATATCTCTCCACATTGTAGGATCAGAAGAAGCAATACGGGTAAAATCTCTAAATCCGCTCGCACTATATTTTATTATATCTGACTTTGTAACATCCTCTAAATCGGCAGCAGTGGAAACTATATTATATGCAATTAAATGTGGTAGATGAGAAGTAATAGCCATTACTTTATCATGCCTCTCAGGACTCATAATCTCAATCTGACTACCCAAAGACTTCCATAAAGATTTAATCTTATTAACATTTTTTTTACTGTTTCCAGAAATAGGGGTGATTATGCACCATCGATTCATGAAAAGTTCAGCAAATCCTGATTCTGGTCCACTTTTTTCTGTACCAGCAATAGGATGGGCTGGAATAAATTCGATTCCTTTGCCCAAAAGACTTTCTATTTGTTTAATAGATTTTTCTTTAGCTGATCCAACGTCAGAAACAATAGAACCTTTTTTAATATGAGATCTAATATTTTTGATGATCTTTGAATAAGTACTTAAGGGAGTACAAATTAAAACTAGATCAGAATCCTTAACACACTTTGATAAGTTATCAGATACAGTATCCACTAACTTTAATTTTTTTGCCTTTTTCCTAGTACTTAAACTTTTAGCATATCCTATGGTTTTATCTGCCAATTTATTTTTTTTAATAGATAGAGCTAAAGATGAGCCGATTAGACCCAGTCCAATAATAGATACTTGTTTGAATAAACGTTTTTTCATTTATAAAACCTGTCCATTACTTCCAGTAATTTAATATTTTCTTTAGATTTTCCAATAGAAACTCTTATACAACTTTTCAAACCATATTTCTCCATTGTTCTTACAATGATAGATTTTGAAAGTAGGAATCTATTTAATTTGGAGGCATTTTTACCTACGTCTAGTAACAAAAAATTTGCTCTACTATCGTGAACGTGAATTGGCAATTGGCTTAGTTTGAATTTCATTTTTTCTAACCAGTATTTATTATGCTTAATAGCCTTTAATTGATTTTTTTTATCTCTCAAGGCTGCAATTCCTGCCTCTTGAGCTACATGATTAACATTAAATGGACCTCTAATCTTATTCATTAGATTAATAACATCCCTATGAGCATAGCACCACCCAAGTCTCAATGAGGCAATTCCATAAATCTTTGAAAATGTCCTTGTAACAATAATATTTTTATTTTTTTTAGCATAATCTATCCCCGTGGAGTATTCATTATCCGTCATGTACTCTGCGTAAGCAGCATCTAAGATAATAATGATCCTCTTTGGTACTTTCTTTACTAGTTTAGATAGTTCCTTTTTATTTAAATAAAATCCTGTAGGGTTATTTGGTTGAGCTAAAAATATAATCTTAGTTTTTGAATTTATTTTATTCAAAATATCCTCAACTTGAAATCTAAGTTTATTTGTCCTTGAAGTCTTTACAATACCTCCATTAATTTTTGAATAAATTTCAAACATCAAAAAACTATGTTTTGGGATAATTACCTCATCATCTTTTTTTAAAAATAGTTGACAAGCAATACCAAGAATTTCATCTGAACCATTTCCACAAAATAAATTAGATTCTGGCAAATTAAATTTTTTACCAATAGTTTTTTTTAACTTTTTATATTCACCATCAGGATAACGATTTGTTTTTCTAATTGTTTCTCTAATTTTTGAAACTACATTAGGACTTGGCCCAAAAGGAGATTCGTTAGATGACAACTTGATAACGTTCCTTTTCCCAGGAATATTAGAAGCACCACCTTCATATGTTTTTATGTTGCCTAAAGATTTCATATAACTAACGCGCTATAAATAGGTGAATATCACATATTTTTAAAGAAAATCTTTTAAATTTTAATTTTTCTTGATCTTCTAATTTGACATATGCTTAATCAGCATGTATTACACTAATTGCGCCGATTTGAGCACTGCTTGCGGGCGCAATAGAAATGCAGCTAAAGAGGTAATTTACCGTCAAACTTAGCTGTTGGGCGGTTTTTTTTTGGAAAAAATTATTTGAGGATTATGAACGAAAATAAGATTGTAAAACTAGCAACTGATAAACCATTAACATTGGATTGTGGGAAAAGTTTAGGTCCTATCCAAACAGCCTATACGACATATGGATCATTAAATGCAAATAAAAGTAATGCTATCTTGGTATGTCATGCTTTAACAGGTGATCAATATGTTGCTAGTTCGCACCCCATAACAAAAAAAGATGGATGGTGGTCAAAAGTAGTTGGACCCGATAAACCCATTGATACAAATAAATTCTTTGTGATTTGCCCAAATGTTATTGGTGGCTGTATGGGCTCAACTGGACCAAAAGAAATTAATCCTGAAACTAATAAAGAATTTGGTACCGACTTTCCAGTTATAACAATTGCAGATATGGTTCGAGCACAAAAACTTCTTATAGAACATTTAGAAATAAAAAAATTATTTTGTGTTACAGGTGGATCTATGGGAGGAATGTTAGTTCTAGAATGGTTATCAAAGTTTCCTGAAATGGTACATTCAGCAATTCCAATTGCAACTGCTACTAATCATTCAACTCAAAATATTGCATTAAATGAATTGGCTCGGCAAGCAATTATGGCAGATCCAAACTGGCAATCTGGACTTTATTATCAATCAGACAAAACTCCTTTAAAGGGTCTGTCTGTTGCTAGAATGGCAGCTCATATTTCATACTTATCTAAGGATGCTCTTCAAAATAAATTTGGAAGAAACCTACAAGATAAAAATGAACTTGAATATTCATTTGATGCTGATTTTGAAATAGAAAGTTATTTAAGACATCAAGGCTATACTTTTGTAGATCGTTTTGATGCAAACAGCTATCTATACATAACTAGAGCAATGGATTACTTTGACGTTACAGCCAGTCATAATGGATCTTTAATTGATGCATTTAAGAAAACAAATGCTAAGGTGCTTTGTGTATCTTTTACTAGCGATTGGCTTTATCCAACCTCAGAGAATAAAAAAATTGTTAAGGTTTTTAATGCTCTTGGCCTAAATGTAAGCTTTATTGAGATAGAAACAGAAGGTGGCCATGATTCATTTTTGTTAAATGAACCAAAATTTTTTGAAGCATTAAAAGGATTCCTTAATTCAACATTAAAAGACTTATGAGTTTAATCAGCGAAAAGAAAGATTTTAAAATTATATCAGATCTCATACCCAACGGATCATCTATAATTGATGTGGGTTGCAACGATGGATCATTACTTCAATATCTTAATGAAGAAAATAATATCAATGGAAGGGGTATGGAGATTGATCAAGATAAAGTACAATTATGTCTTTCAAAAGGAATTTCAGTTATTGAAGGTGATGCTGATATTGATCTATTTGACTATCCTGATAATTTATTTGATTTCTCAATCTTAACATATGCATTACAAGCTACAAAAAGTCCAAAAACAGTACTGTCTCAATTGGTTCGCATTTCTAAGAAATCAATTATTTCTTTCCCAAACTTTGGTCACTGGAAAATTGCAACAAGTTTGTTACTAAATCGGAAAATGCCTATAAGCAATAAATTAAGCTACTCGTGGCACGAAACGCCTAATTTACATTTTTGTACAATTAATGATTTTATAGATTTGTGTGAAGAGATAGATATTAATATTGAAATTAAGGCTAATTTAAAAAATTATAAGCTCAGAAAATACACTGGTAAAAATTTTTTTGATAGCTATTTTTCTGAAGCTGGATTATTTTTAATATCAAAAAAATAATTATATCTATCATGCTTAAAATAATAATTGTTCCATGCCTAAATGATAATTACGCATATGTATGTTATGATGAAAGTAATGATGCGTTCGTAGTAGATCCCTCAGAGTTTAAGCCTGTAAATAAATGCCTGAAAGATAATAACCTAAATCTAAAATTTGTTTTAAATACTCACCACCATTTTGATCATGTTGGAGGCAATGCTGAACTTAAACAGGAATACAGTTGTAAAATAGTAGGAAGTAAGCTTGATGAAGAAAGGATTCCAGAAATTGATATTTCATTAAGAGAAGGAGAACTCTGGAATTTCAAGGAAAACCCAGCTCAAGTAATAGAAATTCCAGGACATACAACAGGACATATAGCTTTTTATTTTATGGATGAAAAAATTGTCTTTACTGGAGACACTCTATTTGCACTAGGTTGTGGAAGACTATTTGAAGGGACTCCTGAAATGATGTGGAATTCCTTAAAAAAACTAAAGAACTTACCTGACGATACAAAGGTTTATTGTGGACATGAATATACATTAAGTAATGCTAAATTCCTTCAATCAGTGATTTCAAATGATTTGATAAATAAAAAAATTGAAGAATTAAAAAAACTAGAATTAGATAAAACTCCTTCAATACCAAGCACAATCAAAGAAGAAAAGGAACTCAATTTATTCTTTCAATCAGATAATAGTGATCTAAAGATTCAGCTAAATATGAAAGATAAAACTGATGAAGAAACTTTTGCTTACTTAAGAAACCTTAAAGATAACTTTTAAGCAAAATATTGTCCGCCATTTGCTGAAATAGTAGATCCAGTAATAAACCCTGCTTCTTCACTAGACAAGAAAGTAACTATTCTAGAAACCTCTTCAACGGTTCCTAGTCTTCCTACAGGAATTTTGGACAATATACTCTCCATTACCTTTTCAGGTGTACCAGCAAGAAGCTCAGTATTAATATATCCCGGTGCTATAGCATTAACGGTAATATTTTTACGTGCTGTTTCTTGAGCAAGTGCTTTAGTGAATCCTATAACTCCTGCTTTTGCAGCACTATAATTAACAATTCCCATTTCACCTTTTTGTCCATTAATTGAAGAAATAGTAATTATTCTACCGAAAGATTTTTCTCTCATTCCCTCTAATACACAACGAGTCATATAAAATACAGAATCCAAATCTACTCTGATAACGTCATCCCATTGTTCGACAGACATTTTATGAGCCATTGCTGCTTTTGTAATTCCAGCATTGTTTACAAGTATATCAACTACCCCTAACTTTTCTTCAACCTGCTTCACTCCTGCTTCGCATGCAGCTGCATCAGCAACATTCCATTGAAATACATCTATCCCATTTTCTGATGCAAAAGCGTTTGCGGCATCAGAGTTTGAGCCGTAAGTCGCTGCAACTTTGCAACCATCATTTTTTAAAGCTATTGAAATAGCGGCCCCTATGCCTCTGGTT
>CABWZX010000030.1 GCA_902510025.1 uncultured Pelagibacteraceae bacterium
TCATCAAGAGAAAAAGATAGAAAAGAAAGCACAGAATTAATATCTAAGCTAATATTAAATCCAGGTCATTCGGTTAGAGTTGGATTCTCAGGTTCACCAGGAGTAGGAAAATCAACATTTATAGAATCTTTTGGAAGTTACTTAGTTGGTAAGGGTTTTAAGTTAGGAATATTAGCTATTGATCCTTCTTCTCAGTTAACTGGTGGATCCATACTTGGTGATAAAACAAGAATGAGTGAGATTTCAAAAAGTGAAAATACATTCATTCGTTCTACGCCTTCAAGAGGATCTCTAGGCGGAGTATCCTTTGGAACAAGAGAAGCAGCTATAATTTTAGACTCAGCTGGTTATGATTTTATCTTTATTGAAACAGTAGGAGTCGGACAATCTGAAATAATGGCAGCTAATTTAGTAGACATATTTTCTTTAATTGTTGGTCCAGGATCAGGTGATGAACTTCAGGGTATAAAAAAAGGAATTACAGAATATGCAGATATTTTTATTGTTAATAAAGCAGATGGTGATTTAAAATTACAGGCTTCAAAAACGGCTTCTGATTATCAGTCTTCTCTAAATTATCTATCCTCATCTGAGGTTTCAATTAATAAGAAAGTATTACTTGTTTCTTCTTTAGAACAGACCGGAATGGATAATGTGACTGATACAATCCAAGAAATAATCTCATCAAACAAGAAAAGTGGTTTATTTGAGCAAAGAAGATCTAATCAATTAGCATACTGGATTAAAGAAGAAGTCAGGAACCACATCCAGCAAAAGGTTGAAATTGAGATAGGAGAAAATGGTCAATTAGAGCAGATGATTAGTAAGGTTTTATCTGGAGAAGATACAATGCATAACGCTATTGATTTAATATTGAAGAAGTTGCTTAAATAATTTTGAACTATTGACAATATTGATTTAACACATTATCAAGCCTTCATTATGTCAAAAGTATGTGACTTATCTGGTAAAAAAGTGCAGTTTGGTAACAACGTCAGTAAAGCAAATAATAAAACTAGGCGTAAGTTCAATCCAAATATGCAATCTGCTACTTTCAAAAGCGAATTACTAAATAAAAATATTCGATTTAGTGTTGCAACTTCATCTATTCGAACAGTCACAAAATTTGGCGGAATTGACGAATTCTTAATTCGTACAAAAAGTAAAAAATTGTCACTAAAGGCTAAAAGAATAAGAAAAACCCTTCAGCGTGTTGCTGGAAGATCTAGTTAGCTGTTTTCCTAATTTTTTTTTCGTCTCCATCAAATAGATCAACTAATTGTTCAGTCATAACATCAGCTAATTGCTCAGCATCTATAATAGTAACTGCTCTATTATAATAACGGGTAACGTCGTGACCTATGCCTACAGCTAACAACTGAACATTTGACTTTTTTTCTATCCAATCGATAACGCCTCTTAAGTGTTTCTCTAAATAATTTCCTGAATTAACTGATAATGTACTATCATCTACGGGAGCTCCATCAGATATAACCATTAGTATTTTTCTAGCTTCATATCTATTTTGTAATCTCTTATGTGCCCATAATAAAGCCTCACCATCAATGTTTTCTTTTAATAGACCCTCTCGCATCATTAGGCCTAAATTCTTTTTTGCTCTTCTCCAAGGTTCGTCTGCAGCTTTATAAATAATATGTCTTAAATCATTTAATCTTCCAGGAGATGGAGGTTTATGATTTTGCATCCAACTCTCTCTACTTTTGCCACCTTTCCAAGCTTTAGTTGTAAATCCAAGTATTTCAACTTTTACCCCACATCTTTCTAATGTTCTTGCAAGTATATCGGCGCTCATAGCTGCTACTGTAATTGGCCTTCCTCTCATTGATCCTGAATTATCTATTAATAAAGAAACAACAGTGTCTTTGAAGTCTGTATCTTTTTCTTTTTTAAATGATAAGGAATGATATGGGTCCATAATAATTCTTGTAAGCCTTGAAGTATCAAGAAGACCTTCTTCTAAGTCAAAATCCCAGCTTCGATTCTGTTTGGCGAGTAATTTTCTTTGAAGCCTATTTGCTAGTCTTGAGATTATTGTTTGAAACGATTTAAGCTGTTGGTCTAAATAATTCCTTAATCTATTTAACTCTTCTTCTTCGCAAATATGAGAAGCGGTAATAATTTCATCAAATTCTTCAGAATAAACAAGGTAGTCATTTAGTATTTGTTCATTTGAGCTGTCATGCTTATATTGGGGAGTCGTATTTTCAGTATTTCCTTCATCAAAATCATTCATTTCCTCAGTATTTTCTTGATCAATGAAAACTTCACTATCTTCAAAGCCTACCTCTTCCTGAGATTCGGTGTTTTCACTATCACTAAAAGATGTTTGGTTTTCCATTTCAGATATTTCATTATTTTCAAGATCTTCAATATTATTATTATTTTCTTCATCTTTATTTTCTTCACTATTCTCTGATTGATCATAGTAGTTTAGTTCTGTAATTATCTTGTTAACATTTTTGGCAAAAAGTTTTTGATCATGTATATTTCTAATTAATTCATCTGTAGAATTACCAATTTTTTTCTGAAGCCACTTTGTCCATAAGCTGACGGCCTTTGTAGCATTTTTAGGAACAAGATCCGAGCTAACTTGACTTCTAAAATACAAGTCAATACCACTTTCTATATTTATATCAGATTGGTCAGATATATTTTCTAAATCATTCTCATTACATTTTTTTTCATACAGAGCATATAAGTTTGATTTTACGCCTCTCATCAAGCTCCCCCCAATCATTTGAATTCTTGTATTTTCAAGTGTTTTATAAATTTCTTTATTCTTTGAACCGGTAGGCGAGAGTTCATTGAAAAGATCTTTGTCATGATACTTATGCATCAATGCCTGATTATCAGCACTACCACGAAGTTCAGGAAGAGAATTCATATCATCTTCGTTTTCTATTTTGGGGAGTACAATTTTATTGTCGGATGGAAATTGATTGTCTTCGAAGACAACTTCAAGGTCTTTGTTTTCTGCGATTGCTTTAACAGTTGATGATATAGCTTTCTTTATTTCTTCTAAGAAATCTTCTTTCACTTTGATAAATTTATTTCTGATGAAATATTTTCAAGATCTTCACCAAAGCATCTTTGAAAATACTCGGATATTATTTGTCTTTCACTTTCATCACATTTATTTAGAAATGTTAATTTGAAAGCCAAAGGATAGTTAAAATCAAATATTTCTGAGTTTTCAGCCCATGTTAATACTGTTCTTGGACTCATAACTGTTGAAATATCTCCATTAGAAAGCCCTTTCCTTGTTAAATCAGCAACTTTAATCATTAAATCGATGATTTCTAATTTTTCTTTTGTATTAAAAGACGGAACCTTAGATTGGATTATCTTTTTTTCTTGAGTTACGTCTAAATAATTTAATGCTGTTACTATATTCCATCTATCCATTTGTCCTTGGTTAATTTGCTGTGTGCCATGGTAGAGGCCAGTAGTATCTCCTAGTCCGACAGTATTAGTTGTAGCAAATAATCTAAAGAATGGATTTGGTTTGATAACTCTATTCTTATCTAAAAGTGTAAATTTACCTTCAGATTCCAATACTCTTTGAATAACAAACATTACATCTGGTCTTCCGGCATCATATTCATCAAACACTAGTGCCGTAGGGTTTTGCAGAGACCATGGCAAAATACCATCTTGGAATTCTGTAATTTGTTTACCTTCTTTAACTACAATTGCATCCTTTCCAATCAGGTCTATTCTACTTATATGACTGTCTAAATTGACTCTAACACATGGCCAATTCAATCTAGCTGCAACTTGTTCAATATGAGTAGATTTACCTGTTCCATGCAATCCTTGGATCATTACTCTTCGGTTGTATTTAAATCCTGATAAGATGGCCATAGTTGTTGAATGGTCAAAACAGTAGCTGCTATCAATTTCAGGTACATATTCAGATTTTTCTGAAAAACCTTCAATATGTAAATCAGTGTCTAAACCAAAAACTTGATTAACTGATATTGAGATATCTGGTTTAGATGAACTATGAGTATTTAAAGTTGTCATGATATTCCTTTAGTGTTTTATATGCTTCAAGCACCTTCGTTAGTTTTTCTGTATTTTTTTTATTTTCTCCAACTGTATCAGGGTGTAATTCTTTTACAATCTTTTTAAACTTTGTTTTAATTTCTTCAAGAGTCACATCTTTATTGTCAATGCCAATTACCGCTAAAGCATTTAAGTATTTTGAACTAATCAAGCTTGGGTTTATGGTTGATTTATCGAATCCTTTAAATGAAGCAAAGATTGATTCAGAAATTTTTGAAATGTCTTCAAAGTATTTATTATGAGCACCCATTTTTTTAGTTTTTCTGTGTCCTATGATATCATTCTCAAGAAATTCTTCTATTTCATCTGCTGACATATTGGAAAAAAAGTTCCATTTCTTATTATACTCTTTGATATGTTGCAAGCAAAACCATATATAGTTGTTTAGCTCATCAGGAGATGAAGGTGCTTTGTAATTAGCCTCCATACTGCACCCTTCAATATTACATTTTCTATTATTCATAAACTCTTATATATATGTTAAACTCATATTAAATGAATCTTGAAAAAATAATAACGGAAAAAATTAATAAAAATCTTACCCCAGATTTTTTTAAAATAATTAATTTTTCTGATAAGCATAAAAATCATTATTTAGAAGATAATAATGATACATCTCATATTAAGTTGATTATTGTATCTAAAAGCTTTGATAGCTTATCAAAGATTGAAAGAGAAAGACTAGTTCACAAATTAATTTCTGAAGAAATTTCTAATGATATTCATTCAATTAGATTAAAATTATATACATTAGAAGAATACCAACTAATTAAGTGATGATATTCTAATTTTAGATATAGTGTTTCTATAAATCTCAAGGATTTCAAATTTGAAACCATAAAATTGAAATATCTGACCTCTTTTTGGGAAAGATCTTGATTCATTAATGATTAAGCCCGAAATTGTATTTGCTTCATCATCAGGCAGATCCCATCCATAATTCCTATTTATATTTCTTATTTCTGTAGTGCCATTTACAGTTAAGGAGCCATCTTTTTCCCTGATAACATCCGATAGATCAATGTCATGTTCATCGCTAATATCTCCAACTATTTCTTCGATTATATCTTCTAGACTGATCATTCCTTTTAATGCTCCATATTCATCGACAACCATTGCCAATTTAATTTTTCTTCGAAGGTGCATTTGTAATTGATCTTTTAAGGAAGTAGTTTCGGGAACAAACCAGGTTTTTATTAATGAATTTTTAATATCTTCTCTGTTTATCTCTTTGCCATTTTTTTGATTAAGCATTTTCAAAAGATTTTTAGCGTGTATTAAACCAATAATATTTTCATTGTTATCTTTCCATACTGGTATTCGTGTATGAGGACTATCTGTAACTTGAATGATTATTTTTTCTGGATTTTCATCAATGTTTACCATAAATATGTTGCTTCTATGAACCATAACATCTTCAACAGTTATTTCAGAAAGGTCTAAAATTCCTGTAACCATGTCTTTGTCAAGTTTAAATAGACGTCCTTCTTTATGATGTAAATCTACTGTTCCTCTAATTTCATCTTCAACTGACAAAGATCTAGAATTTTTATCATGTTTTATTCCCACCAAGTTCAGGAAAGAAAATACTATTTTTTCCATTACCCAAGTTATTGGAGCAAGAACTAATACTAATGGTTTTAAAATAGGGCTGATTAATAAAGCTAGCTTCTCGGCATTTGCAATTGCATAGCTTTTGGGAAGAATTTCTGCAAATATGACAATTAATGTAGTCATTATAATTACAGCATATGCTACACCTGTATTTCCAAATAATTTAATTAAAAGACTTGTAGCTAAAGCCGATGCCAAAATGTTAACAAGATTATTACCTAGTAAAATAGCTCCTATTAGAGATTCTTTTTTGTTTAGTAGGTCTATAGCAACTTTAGCATTGTTCTTACCCTTCATGTGAAGACCAGTGAGTCTGCTTCTTGTACTGGCTGTTAATGCCGTTTCTGATCCTGAGAAAAATGCTGAAAGAACCAGTAGGATTATGATTGCTATAAATAAAATTATAATTTCAAAAAACATTTATTTTATTTGTGATAATATAACCTTGTTTAGTTTTTTTTCTGAAAATTTATTTGTAACAAAAGCTTTTCCAATTTTTTTTAGTAGGACTAGGTTTATTTTTCCTTTTT
>CABWZX010000031.1 GCA_902510025.1 uncultured Pelagibacteraceae bacterium
AATAAAGGAGGTCCTTCTCCTTCAATACTATAAGAACAATCGATAACAGCTGACATAAAATATTGGATTCTAACTATTCATTTACTCTTTTTGAGATTTTAGTTTTTGGCTTTGTAGAAAAGTGAGGCATCACTTCTTCAGCAAATATTTTCAGTGAATCCATAATTTTTTTTGGATTAGTTCCAAAGTTAATATTTAGAATGACTCGATCTATCCCAAGATCAGCATAAGGTTTTAATTTTTCTATCATTTCTTGCTTTGTACAGATTAATAAACTTTCAGCCAATTCATCTATTGTTTGATTGCGTGGTAATGGCTTTATCATGCCATTTTCTACTATGCCTGGTCCTGTATAGACATTATCAAACCGACCATAATAAGCATGAGCTTCCTTTATTCTGTCCTCTTTTTCTTTTCCTGATTTAGCCAAAAAGGCAACTCTTGATAAACTAAGAGTGAGATCTTTTCCAAATCGACCCATTTCATTTTTTGCTTTATTAAAACTACTTACTTGATCAACTAAGAATTGGTGATTACCTGATAAAGGCGTTGTCTGAATATGAAAACCGCGTTTTGTTGCATTATATATTCTCTCAGGTTGCATGACAGCCATCATCATTGGTGGACCATTGGGACGAATAGGACGAGGCATAATTGTTATGGGGTCAAATTTATAATATTTACCATCCCAGGAAACTTCCTCTTTGGACAATAAGGCCTTTAATACTTCAACAGATTCTTCAAATCTTTCCTGAGTTTCCTCCATTGGAATACCAAGTCTCTCTATTTCATATTTAAAAGCACCGCGTCCAACGCCTAAAAGTAGACGACCCTCTGTAAAAATGTCAGCCACAACAACTTCACCTGCATAGGTTCTCATATCGTGTAAGGGTAACACGACTACAGATGTCATAATTTTTATATTCTTTGTATGAGCAGCAATTTTAACCGCAAATTGCAGAGGTGCAGGCATCATTAAGCAGTTTACTAAGTGATGTTCAGTAATTGAAACAGCATCGAAACCAAGTTGATCAGCTAAAATAGCTTGATCAATCATATCTTGATAAACTCTATCACCTCCATAATTTTTATCTGGATAATCTGATGATAATTGAACGCTAAATTCCATTATGCTTAAAATTATACTTGATTAGGATATTATTCATATTCTTTTAGTTCTTAATCCAAATAGGAGATGACCATGCCATTTCAGTAATGGTAGCGGGATAATCTTTTGGAGGTTCTACCCCATATCTCAGACTATCGTACGTTGACCATCTGCACGTCGGGTTTTGAATAACTCGAGCATAATAGAATGCATTTTGTTGCGGACTGTAGTTATCATCAGCCCATAATGTTTTTAGAATTTTAGCGCCTCTTGATTTATCAAAACTACAATCTGTGAGGTCAACTTTGGTATCAATTGGAGAACATCGGTTTGTAGTAGAATTAATAACTCTTCCCTCACTACAAATCACATCAACCACCTCTTCATTTAACTCACCCTTTTCTGTCCATCCTTTAATAATTTGAATTTTATCTATTGGTGCATCTAACAGATCTTGCTCTGCCAAAACAAAGAAGGCAGGCGATTTATTCTGGGAACTATTTATGGTACTTCCCATTGGATACCCTTGATTATATGCAGTTTCAATCGGTTCATCTAACTCTGCTAGATTGCTTTGATAGTCAAAACTTGCAAAAAATCTTAATCTTATTCTTGTTCCACTTGTTGCGTAGACCTCTTTGCGTTGCATAGCGTCAAAAAGTGAGTCACGTGTATTTTCTTCTGACCAAATAGCAGCAAGTCCTCCAGGATTATTAATTAGTGTAGTACGACTTCCAGTACTTAATCGAGATTTTGCTGGTCCCGTAAATGCTCCACTGCTTCCTCTATAATCCCATTCTTCTGTATCGCCTGGGCTTGAATTATGATTGTCTGTTGCACCAATCATTCCAAAATCAAGTGGATTAAATCCGATTTCATTTTCTAATAGAACTCCTTTCTTTAATCCATCTCTAGCCATTGAAGTTGGGGCAATGCAGCCTGTTTTAATATCATCTTTGCATGGTGGGAAGAATTGTTCAAAATTACATTCCTCATCTGTTGAACCAAAACCAATGCTACACTCTGAACTTCCTTTTACTTGATACATTTCAACCAAGGGTTCAAATTTATCTCTCTGTTTCCAATCATCAATTGTGTAAGCATCGCCATCTATAGTATGACTTGCAAAGGCTAGTCCCCAAGTGCGGTTAGGATTATGAGGAATAGTTAAAAATTCACACTGATCGATGCACTCTTCATTTAACATATTCCATAAATCTATTTCTGTTAGTGCATCAAAACCTGATAATGCATTTTTAGGAACGTGACTATTTCTAAATATTACATTTCGGTGATGTTTACCCGAGTCTGGAAGAACAGGTGAATATTCATAAGCTGCAAAGGCAGTAAAAATACCTGGTTCATTATGCTCATCTGCAATACTGACTATTTTATCCCAAGTCATGTTTGAAAAAAACCTAGCCCTTTCTTTGCTTTCATTTAATTCCATGGGATTTACCATTGGGCGTTGCTCGCCTATTTCTCTGAGTTCAAGAAAGAAATTTAAATTTGGACGCTCAAACCTTTCACAAAATTCTTTAGTGGCTTCTGATTTATTAGAGTCAATACATAACTCATGTAAGCCAAATGTTTCCGCATGATCTGTGACTGCAACAAAATCTAAAGGTCTAGTTAGACGCATGGTTTCACCAATTGCATTTTCCATACTTGTACCTTTTGCAAAGTGATATGCCTGATCTATAGTTAAGCGGTTACCAAAGAGATATGAATCAAATGATAGACTCGAGTGAACATGCAATTCACCAAAGTAAGCATTTTTAAGTGGGTCTTTTTCGGGATATTCAGCTGGCTGAAAAAGAGGCTGCATAAAAGCAAGTTCATTTTGCTCCGCTGCTGAAGTCTTTAGATCTTTTAACGCTTTATCATCTAGAAAGGGGGCATTAAAAGTTTTTTCATAGAAGATGTAGCCGGCAATAAGGATAATTATTCCTATAACAATTCCAGTAATAATTAAGCGAGTTCTTCTCATATTTTCTAGCAATCAAGATTATAAGGATATAAAGTTTTTACAAGGATGACTAGTAGCCACATTTTAGAAAGATCTGTTAAATCACTACCGCTTAAATGGTATTATGATGACAAGCACCACACAAAAGAAGTCTCAAAGATTTGGAGTAAGGAGTGGTTTTACGCGTGTCATGAGAATGCTTTAAAAGAACCCTTAAGTTATATAACAGTCAACATTGACAATTTTAACGTTGTAGTTCTGCGTGATAAAAATAATTCACTTGTAGCTTATATTAATACATGCAGACATAGAGGCTCTATCCTTTGTAAGGAGAAACAGGGTAAACTAAAATCAAACTTACTAACCTGTCCATACCATCAATGGGCGTACAACGCATCTGATGGAAGACTTATTAAAACTACATCAATCATTGATCCAAAGAATTTTAAAAAATCAGATCACAGTCTTGTTAAGGTTAAAATGAAAGTTTGGCATGGATTAATTTTTCTAAATTTTAACAACAAAGCAAAGTGGGATTTAAAGAAAGTTTTTGTAGATTATAGTTCTGCGTTTAATAAATTAAATGTTGAAGATTACGAAGTAGGACACGTTTGGAGTAAGACCATCAATTGTAATTGGAAAATATTTTGGGAGAATTATAGCGAATGTTTGCACTGTCCGAATCTTCACCCTGAACTTTCTGACCTAGTTCCTTTATATGGACGAAGACTAGTTGATATTAAAGATGACCCTCAATGGAAAAAATTTATTAATGAAAAAGATCCAAAATTTCAGGGAGGTTTGAAGAATGGAGCAGAAACTTGGTCAATGGATGGTAGTGCTCAGGGCCATAAAACAAAATATTTAGAAGATCAAAAAGATTTTCCTGGTTACATTTATATGACAACTTGGCCATCTATGTTTCTAGCGATTTTCACTGATCACATTAGAACAGTTCGAATTTTACCTTTAGGTAATGAAACTACAGAAGTAACAGCCGAATGGCTTTTTACATCTAAGACTATTAATGACAAAAATTACAAAATGAAGAGTGTAGTTGATTTTTCAGTAACAGTTATGGAGCAAGATGGGGAGGCATGTGAGCTAAATCAAAAAGGCGTTCATAATCCTTCTATTAAGTCAGGTGTATTGATGCCAGAAGAATATGAAATCAAGAAGTTTCATGACTGGTTAAAAAGAAAAATATAGTTAAGATTGATTGAATAATTATGTATAACAAATTTGGACAATTTATAGATGGTAAGTGGCAACAGGCTGAAAAGTCAGAGACCTATGATGTTATCAATCCAGCGACAGAAGAAATCATTGGGCAGGCATCAAAAGCATCAAGTGTAGATGTCAATAAAGCCTTAAAATCTGCTGAAGAGGGGTTTGCATCTTGGAAAACTAAACCTGCATGGGAACGAGCTAAGGTTATTAGGAAAATTGCTGATCTTATAAGAGAAAGAGGCGATGAACTTGCACACTGGATGACACTAGAGGTTGGAAAACCTTATGCTGATGCAATTGCTGAAGTTAATGCTTCAGCAGATATTTTTGAATGGAATGCAGAAGAAACAAAAAGAATTTATGGGCAAACAGTTGAGAGTCGTTTTGAAAACACGCGTGTACTTATTAATTATCAGCCAGTTGGTGTTGTTGCAGCATTAGTGCCTTGGAATTTTCCAATCATGTTGGCTGCTCGAAAAATCTCTACTGCTATGGCCGCAGGTTGTTCAGTTATTTGTAAACCTGATGTTATTACTCCAGGTTCAGTCATGGCATTGGCTGATATTGTAAATGAAGCAGGAACGCCGCCAGGAGTAGTGAATCTTTTATCAGGAGATCCTGCAGAGATTGCCTCAGACTTAATTTCATCTGATATTACTAAAAAAGTTTCTATTACTGGGTCTACTCGAGTTGGGAAAATAATACTTAAACAAGCCGCTGAAAAAGTACAAAGAGTTACCATGGAACTTGGTGGACATGCTCCATTTATAGTTTTTGATGACGCAGATCTTGAGAAAGCAACAGATATGGCGATGGCTGCAAAATATAGAAATAACGGCCAAGTTTGTATTTCGCCAAGTCGATTTTATATTCATGAAGATAAGAAAGATCAGTTTGCAAAGATATTTGTTGAAAAAACAAGTAAGCTGAAGATTGGCAATGGACTTGATAAAGATACAAACCTTGGACCGATAACAACGCAGAAGAGGCTAGAAGAGATAGAAAATCTAGTTGAGGAAACTAAGGCATCTGGCGCTAAGGTGTTATGTGGTGGCAAAAGACCGGCAGGATTTAATAAGGGTTTCTATTATGAACCAACCATCTTCGATGATGTCAAAGATGATTTTAAAATTATGCAAGAAGAGCCTTTTGGTCCTCTTTCTCCAATTACAACATTTAAAAGTTTTGATGAGGTTATAGAAAGAGCAAATAATCATGAAGTAGGTCTTGCAGGTTATGTTTGCACAGCTTCAATGGAAACTGCTCAGCGATCATCAGAGTTGATACAAACAGGAATGGTTGCAGTTAATACTCCATTCATTTCTACTGCAGAGACACCATTTGGTGGCATAAAACAGAGTGGCTATGGTAGAGAAGGAGGGTCATTTGGTATCAAAGACTACCTTAACATTAAATATACTCACCTTGGTTTATCTGGATAATAAAAATATACCATGCATACAAAAAATTTAGAAAAACAACTACAGGAGTGGCGTCATGATTTTCATACATGTCCTGAACTAAATTTTGATCTTGAGGTAACTTCTCCAAAAGTAGAAAAACTTCTAAATGATTTTGGATATGAAGTGCATTCAGGAATTGGAAAAACAGGAATGGTTGGAATTCTAAAAAATGGTTCAAGTAAAAAAAGCATTGGTATAAGAGCAGACATGGACGCTCTTCCCGTTGAAGAGGTTAATGAATTCAAATACAAATCCCAACATCCAGGCAAGATGCATGCTTGCGGTCATGACGGTCATACAGTTATGGCATTAGGAGCAGCAAAACACTTAGCTGAAAATCCAAATTTTGATGGAACTGTTTATTTTATTTTTCAACCAGATGAAGAGAAAACACAAGGTGCTCAAGCAATGATTGATGATGGTCTTTTTACAAAATTTAATATTGACGAAGTATTTGC
>CABWZX010000032.1 GCA_902510025.1 uncultured Pelagibacteraceae bacterium
ACTTATCTGCTATGGGGAGCACCATTGATAATATTCATTTTTGGTTTTTGGTTTCTTTTAAATAAAGTAAGAAGGTTGAAGGAAAATAAAGCATAATATTTATAAAAAACATTAATCAGACAAATTTTGAACACTTTCAAAGTATTTACTGATATAATAATTTAATTAAGAGGTAATAAAATGTTAAAAATTTTTGCGGGAACAATCATAGCTAATTTACTTATGATAATTTTTGTATCTGTTGCACTCGCTGGCGGATTTGAAGAAGATCCAGGACCAGAGGAGTTGTCAGTTGAACAAATTGAATCTGTTATAGATGAATCTGTTATAGATGAACCTGTTGTTGAACCTGAACCTGTTGTTGAACCTGAACCTGTTGCTGAACCTGAAATAACTGCAGATACTGGAATTGTAGACGCTTCAGGCAATGTAGTTATTTGGTCACAAGGAAATGTTAGTTATGCTGGTGGTGGTGACGATATTTATGTAAGATACGGTCTTTAAATAATATTTCTTTATTATGACAAGATATCTTTTAGTACTCATATTTTCATTCATATTTATGCCTATGGTTTCAGCTGAAAATCAAAACAGTTGGTCTTTTTCTATGGGTCAGTTTGATGTTAATGATAGCAATGATTCTTCTGAAATTAGAATTGAGCATCTTTCCGGTAAAAATATGTTTGGTGATATGGAATTAAAACCATTTGTAGGTTTTACGATGAACGGAGATGATGGTAAGTATTTTTATTCTGGATTAAGAAAAAATTATTCTATTTCATCAAAGTGGATTTTTACTCCTAGCTTTGCCGCAGGATATTATGATCGGGATAGCAGTAAAGATCTTGGCCATAACATTGAGTTTAGAAGTCAAATTGAGTTTTCACGTGATATAGGAAATCAAAACAGAATAGGATTTAATTTAAATCATATTTCTAATGCAAGTATAGGTGATACCAATCCAGGTGTTGAGAGTGCAACTATTTCAATAATTAAGCCGTTTTAATTATTTTTGAGATAATTGTTCTTTAATTTCTACTAATAAATCTCTGATATTAATTAAAATTAAAAACATTCCACCTACAAGAACTGCATATAAGAATGATATTACTAGGCCACCGAGCAGCCCCAGTGCTCCGCCAACAGCAGCGCCCCAAACTGTTCCACCAATGAAAATAATTGCCATAATTATATAAACAATTATTTCTAGTGATTTAATTATAAAATTTTTCATTAATTACTACTTTCAAAAATTGATTTCGAAAAGATTTTAGCATTGAATTCATAGTAGTCACTAATTTTTTCTCCGTTCCCAACACCTAGAATAGGTAATTTTATTTTTTCAGCAATAGAGATTAAGGTTCCTCCAGATGCACTGGTATCAAATTTAGTTAAGATAATCCCTGAAATTCTTGCATATTTATTAAATTCTTCAACTTGCTTAACAGCATTCTGTCCAGTCGTAGCATCAATAGTTATTATCGTTTCATGCGGAAAATTTTCATTAGTCTTATTTAGAACTCTATTTATTTTTCCAAGTTGATCCATAAGATCATTTCGAGTATGAAGCCTACCTGCTGTATCAATTATAATTGCTCCATATTCTTTTAATTTTGATTCTTCAACTGATTTAAATACTACACTAGCTGGGTCAGATCCTTCTTCTCCTTTTAAGATATCAGCATCAATTTTTTTAGACCATTCCTCAAGCTGTTCAGAGGCAGCAGCACGAAATGTATCCGCGGCAACCAGAAGGACTTTTTTATTCTCTTGTATAAAATTATTAGCTATTTTTGCGATGGTAGTGGTTTTTCCAGAGCCATTAACACCCATAAACATCAACACCAAAGGAGATTCACTATCACTATAGTTTATTTTCTTTTCACAAGGAGTAAGAATTTCAGAAATTATTTCTTCAAGAGCATTTTGAACATTTTCTGGTGAAAAACTTTCGCCAAACCGTTTTAATCCAAGTTTCTTTATAATTTCTTCAGCTGTTCCTAAATCTATATCAGATTTAATGAGCAATTCTTCAAACTCATCTAATGTTTCTTGGTCAACCTTACGGTTTGAAAAAATTTTGGAAATACTATCTTTAAAACCTTTAAGCAATTACTTTTCCTGTTAAGCCAAATTCGTTTTTTCCGGTTACAATCATATTTAACATTTGCCCACTTGGATATTCTTTATTTAAGGACACCTTAGCAAAACTATCAGTCCTGCCTTTGTTGTTGCCTTCTACAATAACATTAATTTTTTTATTTTTTAGTTTTTCAAAATGTTCAGATAATTTATTTTCCCCAAGATTTCTTAAAATTTTAGCTCTCTGTTTAATAATTTTTTTATCTACTTGGGGCATTCTTGCTGCAGGAGTTCCGGTTCGTGGTGAGAATGGAAATACATGTAAAAAAGTTAAGTCACATTCATGAACTATTTTAACTGTATTTAAAAACATCTCTTCGGTCTCGGTAGGAAATCCAGCAATTAGATCTGCACCAAATACTGTTTCTGGTCTCATCAATCTAATTTTGTTTATAATTTTTATTGCATCTTCTCTAGAGTGACGACGTTTCATTCTCTTCAAGATCATGTTATCTCCTGATTGAAGCGATAAATGTATGTGGGGTAGAATTCTTTTTTCGTTTCCTAATAATTTTAAAATTTCACTATCCATTTCAGCAACATCTAGAGATGATAAACGTAATCTTTTTAGATTTGGAACTGATTTAAGTACTAGTTTAATTAGCTCTGTTAGATTTGATCTTTTGTTTAGATCATCACCATAACTAGTGAGGTCTACTCCTGTTAAGACAATTTCTTTGTAATTTCTTTCAACTAAAGTCTTAATTTGTTTTACAACTTCTCCAGGCTGAACACTTCTTGAATTACCTCTTCCGTAAGGGATAATGCAAAATGTGCATCTATGGTCACATCCATTTTGTATTTGTACAAATCCCCTGATCTTATTTTCAATTTTCTCTATTATCGGCGAGTAGGCTTTTTTTTCCTCAAAAATATCACTAATCATATTTATATTTCTATTAGATGACAAAGCTAAATATGTTGAGTTATCTAATTTTTCTTTATTCCCTAGAATTGAATCGACTTCCTCCATTTTTTTGAATTCTTCAGAATGAATTTGTGCTGCACAGCCCGTTAACACAATCTTTTTATCGGGCTCATTTTTTTTGCTTTTCCTAATTTCATTTTTTAAGTCTGCAACTGCTTTATTAGTAACCGCACAACTATTTATGAAAGTAGTGTTTTGGATTGCATTTTCTTTTGCAAATTTTCTTATTACTTCAGATTCGTAGAAGTTAAGTCTGCATCCATATGTTTTAATATTATAACTCAAAATGACCCTCGAAACTTAATTCAGTTTTACCTGACATAATAATATTGCTTTCTGATTTATATGAAATGTCTAATTTACCTCCAGGAAGTTTAATTTCTACCTGATTATTAAAGTTTTTATATTTTACTGCTGTCGCTGTAACGGCACATGCCGCTGTTCCGCAAGCAAGAGTTTTTCCTGCGCCTCTTTCCCACACGTTAATAGAAATAGAGCTTTCAGAATCTATTTCAGCAATACTTACATTCACTTTTTCAGGAAAAAGTTCATCATTCTCAATTAAAGGTCCAAACTTATCAATTCCATATAATGTTATATCCTCTACAAAAAAAATAACATGAGGATTACCTATATTTACAAAATATGGTTGATTGAGAGTTAAGCCATCTATTTCATATTTGATACTATCTGTGATCGGATTTTCTTTTAATGGAATCTCTTTCCAATCAAATTTTGGTTCTCCCATATCGATACTAATGATGTTTTCATCAACTCTTTTACAAAAAAGTTTTCTCTCTTTAGTTTTTATTTCAATTTCATTAATTTTTTTTTCTTTCATGAGAAGATTAGCAATGCATCTAGACCCATTCCCACATGCATATACTTCTTCACCACTAGAGTTGTAAAATTCTATTAGCTCTTCATTTTCACTATTTCTATTGATAATGATTAACTGATCACAGCCAATACCCTTGTTTCTGTCACAAATATTTAAAATATCTTCTTTTGAAAAAGCACGTTTTTCACTTCTTTGGTCAAAGATTACAAAATCGTTGCCTAAGCCGTGCATTTTATAAAAATGTAAAGTTTCCATAATCTTCTTATAGTTAGTGGATCCTTAATATACCAGATATTTTGAGCGTCCAAATTCACCTTGACATAAATAGATTAACTGACTAATTTCCAACAGTTTTCCGCAATAAAGTAATTTTGCGGTGCCTCAAAATAAAGAGGTGTCGACATCAGTCAGCGAGTTTCGCCCACTGATGCACTTGTTGCTGGAAATTATGGAGATAAATATGTTTAACAATCTTGCTGATAGATTTGATTCTATTTTTAAAGCGCTTAAAAAAACAGGTTCAATTGATGAATCTGCTTTAGATAATTCTATGCGAGATATCAGGCGTGCTTTATTAGAAGCTGATGTTTCACTTCCAGTTGTGAAAGATTTTATTGAGCAAGTTAAAAAAGAAGCGCTTGGAAAAGAAATTTTAAGTTCAATAACTCCAGCACAAATGATTATAAAAATAGTTAATGATGAACTAACCAAGACTCTGGGATCTGAATCATCTGAACTTAATACTAATGGTGTTTCTCCAATAACATATTTATTTGCTGGATTACAAGGATCTGGAAAGACTACAACTGTTGCTAAAATTGGTAGTCATCTAAAAAATAAATATAATAAAAATGTTATGCTGGTTTCATTAGATATTAATCGTCCTGCAGCATTTGATCAGTTAAAAATTCTTTCTGAAAAAATTAATGTTCTTATTTTGCCAAAGGTTGAAGATCAGCTGCCTATTGATATTGTAAAAAGATCTTTTGAAGCAGCAAAGATACAAGAGGTAGATTGTATTCTCTACGATACAGCAGGTCGTACAAATATTGATGAACAATTAATGAATGAATTATCGTCTCTAGAAAAAGAAATTAATCCACTTGAAACATTACTTGTCCTTGACAGTCTTACAGGACAAGAAGCTGTGAATGTTGCTGCAGACTTTTCTGAGAAAATAAAATTAACTGGCTCAATATTAACTCGTATAGATGGAGATTCTAGGGGTGGGGCTGCACTAAGTATGAAATTTACAACTGGTTGCCCAATTAAGTTTATGGGAACAGGCGAATTAATTGATGATCTAGAAATTTTTTATCCAGAGAGAATAGCTAATCGTATTCTTGGCATGGGAGATATAGTTACTCTTGTTGAGAAAGCATCTGAAACTATCGAGGAAGAAAATGCCACGAAAATGGCAGAAAAAATGCAAAAGGGTGAGTTTGATCTAGAAGATTTGCTTTCTCAAATTCAACAGATGAAAAAAATGGGTGGTCTTTCAAGTATTATGAAATTTGTCCCAGGGCTAAAGAATTTAGAAGGTAAAATTTCTGAAAGTAGTCAATCTGAAGACTTAATTAAAAAACAAGAGGCTATTATTTTTTCGATGACAAAGTATGAAAGGCAAAAACCAAAAATTATTAATGGTTCAAGAAAAAAGAGAATTGCCACAGGTTCAGGAACAGTTGTGTCTGATATTAATAAAATATTAAAACAACATAGAAAAATGTCAGACATGATGAAAAAAATATCAAAAAAAGGAATGGGGTCGTTAGATCCAAATATGCTTTCAGGGCAGTTGGGGCAAGGCATTCCAAATGATTTTCTAAAAAAATAAATTTTAACAAAAGGAGAGCTAAAATGGCATTAAAAATAAGATTATCAAGAGCAGGGTCAAAAAAAAGACCTGTATACAGAGTGGTTGTTACTGACTCAAGAAATCCAAGAGATGGGAGATTTATTGAAAAGGTAGGAATCTATAATCCTTTACTAAAGAAAGATGATAAAAATAGAGTTCAGCTTGATGTAGATAAAATCAAGGAATGGATGTCTAAAGGTGCAAAACCATCAGATAGGATTGCAAGATTTTTAGGAGAAGCAGGGGTAATTCCAATGCCAGCTCAAAAAAATAATCCTCAAAAAGCTTTACCTAAGAAAAAAGCTCAAGAACGTTTAGCGGCTGCTCAAGAAGCCAGTGTTCAAAAAGAAGAAGCTCCAGCAG
>CABWZX010000033.1 GCA_902510025.1 uncultured Pelagibacteraceae bacterium
TTTACAAAAAATAGATTATAAAAATGTTGGATCGTTAAAGAAATACATATCCGAAAAAGGAAAAATCACACCAAGAAGAATTAGTTACATTCCCATGAAAAAACAAAAAGATCTATCTATTGCAATAAAAAGAGCTCGTTATCTTGCTCTGTTGCCGTACACTGGAAAATAAAAATGCAAATAATACTTCTTGAATCACTAAATAAACTTGGAAAAGCTGGAGATGTTGTGACAGTAAAAGATGGATATGCAAATAATTTTTTAATCCCAGAAAAAAAAGCGATTGTAGCAAACAAAAAAAATAAGATTGATCTTGAAAATAGAATGACTGAAATCAATGCTAATAATCAAAAGAAGATTGATGATGCTAATGCAGCTAAATTAAAGATAGGCCAAATAACTATTAATATTAAAGCTGAAGCTAATGATGAAGGTGATCTCTATGGTTCTATTAATCAAAAGCAAATTCTTGAGAATCTTGCCTCTAAGGGGGTAGAAGCAAAATCTGATATGATTATCTTCTCACCGATTAAGTCACTTGGTGAATATGATGTTAAAATAAGACATTACGAAGAGATAGAATCAATAATAAAAGTAATAGTTGAAAAAAAACAATAGAACTTCTTACCTATTTAAATCAATTATTTATACTATTAATATAAATTAATTTATTACTTAATATCAAAAATATTAACAATTGTTACTCTCTGTTAATATCTTTTAAATATATTTACTAGCGTTGAGTATCAAGTACGTCTAATTATAAAAACAATGGCAACAACGGCGCAGATTAATCTAAATAGCACTCAAATGAAAGAAATGCCTCATAACTTAGAGGCTGAGCAGGGTCTTCTTGGGGCAATTCTTCTAAATAATGAGATTCTATTTGATATATCAGAAATTATTGATGTCGATCATTTTTATGAAGAAATACATAAAAAAATTTATGAAGTTATTAATAAGATTATAGCAAAAGGTCAATTAGCTACTCCAATAACATTAAAAAATTATTTTGAAATTGAAAAAAGCTTAGAAGAAATTGGCGGCTCTAACTATTTAGCAAGATTAGCAAATGCCGCTGTTTCACTTGATTACGCAAAAAATTATGCACAAATAATATATGATCTCGCTGTTAGAAGAAGCTTGTATGATTTAGGGGGAAAACTTTCATTTACAGCAATTGAAAGCTCTATTGATGTCAATCCTACAGATTTAATTGAAGATGCTGAAAAAGATCTTTATCAAATATCAGAAAAGGGTACTCAAGCACATAACGTTCAAACATTTAAGACTTCATTAGAAGAAGCTGTAGAATTAGCAACTAAGGCTTTTGAAAAAGATTCAAGCGTTGTTGGATTGTCAACAAATTTTACAGATCTAGATCAAAAACTTGGGGGTTTACATCCATCAGATTTAATAATTATTGCTGGAAGACCGTCAATGGGAAAAACATCATTAGCAACTAATATTGCATTCAATGTAGCAAAAAATGCGTATAATAAAACTGAAAAAGAATCTAGCGTACTCTTTTTTTCACTAGAAATGTCATCTGAACAATTAGCTACAAGAATATTATCTGAGCAAGCTAAAATTAGCTCAAATGAAATAAGAAAAGGTAACTTATCTGAAAATGATTTGGATACATTGGTTGATGCTTCAAAAAAAATTCTGGAAATTCCACTATTTATCGATGATACGCCAGCGATTAATATTGCTACACTGTCATCACGAGCCAGAAGATTGAAAAGAAAACACGGATTAGGAGTAATTATTGTTGATTATTTACAATTATTAAGACCGGCAAAGTATTCAAGAAATGAATCAAGAGTTCTTGAAATATCAGAAATTACTCAAGGCTTGAAAGCTCTAGCTAAAGAAATGAATATTCCAATAATAGCTTTATCTCAACTATCTCGACAAGTGGAACAAAGAGAAGATAAAAAGCCTCTTCTTTCTGATTTAAGAGAATCTGGATCTATCGAACAGGACTCTGATGTTGTTATGTTTATCTATCGTGAAGAATATTATTTAGAGAAAGCTGCCCCCACACCTGGCACAGCAGATTATATTGAATGGCAACAAAAAATGGATGAAATACATGGGCAGGCAGATCTATTAATAAGTAAACAAAGACATGGGCCAACAGGAACTATAAAGCTCAGTTTTGAAAGTAAATACACACGATTTGGAAACTTTATAAGCAATAATCAATCTAGTATTTACGACTAATTTCATTATAAATTCCATAAATGAAATGATAAATGTAGATCAAAATACTTATCTAGATATTAATTTAAAATCTATAGTAAAAAATTATAAATCTATCAAAAGCAGAGTTTCAAATAATTGTACGGTAGCGGCAACAGTTAAGGCTAATGCTTATGGTCTAGGAATTAAACCAATAGCAAAGAATCTTATAGCTCATAATTGTAATATATTTTTTGTAGCAACTCTAACAGAAGGTATAGAACTACGAAAAATAAATAAGAAGATAAAAATATTTGTTCTTAATGGTTTAGATATTAAGAAAATAACTCTCTTTGACAAGTACAGCCTTATTCCAGTTATAAATAGCCTAAATCAATTAAAAAAAGCAGAATTGTTTTCATTAAATAAAAGAAAAAAAATAAATATTGCTCTTCATTTTGATACAGGTATGTCAAGACTTGGTCTAGATAAGGATGAAACAAAAATATTATTAAGAAAAAAGAAATCTCTAATTAATTACACCGAGATAAGCCTTGTTATGAGCCATCTATCATGTGCTGATGATCCTAGAAATAAAAAAAATAAATTACAATTAGAAAGATTTATAGAAATTTCTAAACACTTTCCAAACACTAAATTGAGCTTATCTAATTCTGCCGGTATTCTTCTAGGAAAAAAATATCATTTTGATTTAGTTAGACCAGGGATCTCTCTTTATGGCGGAAATTGTTCTATAAACAAAAAAAATATATATAATCCTGTTATTTCTTTAAAAGCAAAAATTATTCAGAAAAGAAAAATCTATAAGGGTGAAACTGTAGGGTATGGAGCTACGTACAGAGCAAAAAAAAATATGCTTATTGCAACCATACCAATCGGATATGCAGATGGATTCAATAGACACTTTATTGGAAAAGTAAATTTTTATTTAAAAAAGAAAAAAGTCAAAATCGTAGGAAGAGTATCAATGGACTTAATAACAATAGATATAAGTAAATTTCACAAAGAAAAAATAAGACCAGATGATTACATTGAAATCATTAATTCCAAAAATAATATTGATTACCTGTCAAGAATTATTAGGACTATACCGTATGAAATATTAACTAGTCTAGGCAATCGATATCAAAGAAGATATATTGCATGAGCAATGCAAAATATATATTCAACTATACTAACTAAACATTTAAATATTCTCTTAACAATCTTAATGAGCGTCTTTATTGTTTTTGCAATTAATGTAAAAAATTTTGAGTTAGACGCATCTTCAGATACTTTAATACTTGATGACGATAAAGATTTAAAAAAGTATAGAGAGATTATTAATGACTATTCAACAAAAGACTTCTTAATTATAACTATTTCAAATAAAGAGAAATTAATATCTAAAGATAATATCAAATTTATAAATTTATTTACAAATAGACTAGCCAATCTCAAATGGGTTGATTCTGTTCAATCTATTCTTGATGTGCCATTACTTTCAGTTAATAATCAAAACTTATCTGATCTTGTAAATGAAATCTTAACGATCGAATCTCCAAAAATAAATCTCTTAGATGCAGAGAAAGAAATACTAGACAGTCCAATTTTTAAGAATCTTATTTTAAGTGAGGATGCGACAACAACTGGTATCATAGTCTATTTTAAAACTAATCAAAAATACGAAGAATTAATAAATAAGAGAGATAATTTTAAAAATAACTTATCTTACGAAGAACGAGAACTTCAATCAATTACAGAGAAAAAATACCAGCTAGAAAAAAAAATATATGACGCTGAGCGACATGAAAATATATTAGAAATTAGAAACATAATAAAAGAATATAAAGAATCTGGATTAGAGATTCACCTAGGTGGTGTCTCAATGATTGCTGACGATACTATAACCTTCGTAAAAAATGATATACTAATTTTTGGATTTGGAGCTTTATTATTTATCTTATTAGTTCTTTATCTAGTCTTTAGAAATTTTACTTGGATGTTAGTTTCTGTTTCAAATTGCGCTTATGCATTAATTGTCATGATTGGTGTAGTCTCTATCTTAAATTGGAAAGCAACTGTAATATCTTCTAATTTCATAATGTTAATGCTTATACTATCATTATCAATGACAGTTCACATTGTTGTTAGATATAGGCAATTTATCAATGACTATCCTAATCTAGAAAAAATAGAAATACTTATTAAATGTTTGCAAAAGATGTACAGGCCATGCTTATTCTCCGCATTAACAACTATATTTGCATTTGCAACTTTATACACCAGCGGTATCAAACCAGTTATGGACTTTGGATTAATGATGTGCGTAGGTTTGATAATAACATATCTATCAAGCTTTATATTTTTGCCAGCAGCTATAATGAAAGTAAATTTAAAAAAGATAGATTACTCTGTCAAACATGCAAACAACAGCTTATTTTTGTCTACAATTAATAATGTTCCAAAACTAACTTTATTTATTTTTACCCTCCTACTATGTATGGGAATTTATGGATCTACAACTCTAAAAGTTGAAAATAGTTTTATAGATTACTTTAAGAAAGACACGGAAATATATAAGGGAATGAAGTTGATTGATGAAAAGCTGGGAGGGACTACACCTCTAGACATTATAGTTCAATTTGAAGAATCAAAAGATTCGGAAGAAAATACCGATGATCTTCTTGATTTCGGAATTGAATACAATCCTGCAGATTATTGGTTTACAGAAGAAAAGATGAATACAATAAAGCAAATCCATGATCATTTAGAAACATATGAATATTCAGGTAAAGTTCTTTCATTGGCTTCATTAATACGTGCAGCAGAAAAATTAAATTCAGATAAAGAATTTGACACTCTTGAGCTTGCGATCTTATACAAGAAACTACCTATTGAACTTAAAGATCAAATTCTAAGTCCATATGTATCAATAGATAAAAATCAAGCTAGAATTACTATGAGGATTATCGACACTCACACTAATCTTCGCAGAAATGAATTTATAAAAAAATTATCTTCTCATCTAGATAATAACTATTTAAATGCTGACATTTCAATTTCAGGAATCCTTATTCTATATAATAATATGTTGCAAAGTTTATTTGACTCTCAGATAAAATCCCTTGCTATAGTAATGGTAGGAATATTCTTAATGTTATTGATTCTCTTTAGGTCCCTTAAAATTGCTACTATAACGATTATTCCTAATATTATTGCTTGTTTTTCAATACTTGGTGTAATGGGAATAATTGGAATACCTCTTGATTTAATGACCATCACTATAGCTGCTATAACAATTGGTATAGCAGTTGATAATTGTATCCATTATGTCTACAGATATCGTGAATACTTCTCTGATACAAAAGACCATCTAAAAACAATAGAGATGTGTCAAAACTCTGTTGGAAGAGCTATACAAAATACATCTATAACAATTATTGCTGGTTTTTCTATATTAGTTTTCTCAAATTTCTACCCTACAATTTACTTTGGAATTTTTACAGCACTCGCTATGTTTATTGCCTTATTAGGGAGCCTGACTTTACTTCCAATCCTATTAAAAAATAAATCATAATGAGCAGAATTAATATTGAAGATTTTTTGAATGTATTTGATATTTTATTTATCATTATATCTTTA
>CABWZX010000034.1 GCA_902510025.1 uncultured Pelagibacteraceae bacterium
GTTTGCAAATTCTTCTTGTTCAAATAAAGCTTCTATGGATACTTTCTCTGGGTCATCCGCTTGTTCTAGCGCAATCTTTTGAATAAGAACAAATAAGGCTTCTTCTTTTACAAAAGATAATAATCCAAGTTTTTTTACAAAAGTGAAAATTTCCGTCAGGCTTGTTGATGGGCGAAGATATCTTGCTAAGTAGGCAAAAATTCCAATCCGAAATTCAATTTTTTCCAATTCTTTATTTGTTACTTTAATTTCGTTACCTTCTTTGTCCAAAACCTGAAAGCTTGCAACAGAGCCTGCAAGAGAACATTTGTGAGATTCTAACCCTAATTCCTCTTTAATTTTCATAATTGGATTTGTTTCAGGGTTGTTGTCGTGTATCCAATTGGCACCAACTTCTAATGGGACACCTAAAGACCTATCAGTATATAACCTTCCTCCAATTCTATCTTTAGCCTCAAGAATTGTTACATCATATCCAGAATCATTAAGGTTTTTAGCTGCCGCAAGACCTGATATCCCCGCTCCAATAACTAATACTTTATTTTTATTACTCATAATTAAAATAATCCTGGATTAATAGGAGACGCAGCCGTAAGACCCCCATCAACTGTAAAGAGCTGTCCACTAACATAACCAGATTCATCTGATGCTAGCCAAGCTACCATATTTGCGATGTCTTCAGGTTTTCCAAATCGACCAACCGGGTGTCGAGAAAGAGCATCTTTTTTAGCCACATCTGGATTGGAAGCTAATTCAAAAACCACATCAGCCATTTCGGTCATCACCCATCCAGGACAAACTGCATTACAACGTATTGTGGGTCCGTGATCAGTAGCAATTGAACGAGTCAGGCCGTTAACAAAAGATTTTGAAGCATTGTAGAGAGCCATAGAAGGATCAGAGGCATTAGCAGAAATTGAACTTATATTAACAATTGATCCGCCAGTTTTAGTCATATGCTCTAATGAAGCCCGACACATATTAAAGACTCCACGACAATTAGCTCCAATGACCAGATCCCAGTCATCATCAGTACTGTCCATTATATTTTTTTCAACTTGAATGCCTGCATTGTTAACCAAAAGATCTATTACCCCAAATGTACTAATGGTTTTTTCGATAACGCGATCAGTATCATTGATGTTGCCAACATCTGCCTGTTCCCAAATAATCTTCTCATTTAGATCTTTAGGTCGTTGACCACGGCTACATGTAACAATGTTCCACCCGTCCTTGTGAAAACGATCTACTATTCCGCGTCCAATTCCACGAGTTCCACCGGTTATAATTGCTGTTTTTGGTAACATTATAATTTCATCTGTTGAACTTGAGCAGACAACCCTCCATCTAGAATCCATAGTTGACCACTTGCATATCTAGCTTCATCACTAGCTAACCAGTTAACAAGATTTGCAATATCATCTGGAGTGCCATAAGTTTTGATTACGTGCACATCGCGCACTGCTTCTTTTAACTTTTCTATATTTTGACCTTGCCCACCTGAACCCTCTCCATTAAAAAAACTTTGCAACATTGGAGTGTCTACATACCCAGGACAGACAGCATTAACGCGTATGCCTTCAGGTCCATGATCGCATGCCATTGCACGAGTTAATGCATGAACAGCTCCCTTTGTGGCACAATAAGCAGCAAGGCCTGGATCTGCAATAAAGCCATCATATGATCCAAAGTTAATTATACTTGTACTAACTTTATTTTTTGCAGCTTTACGCATTAGTGGCAAAGAATGTTTTGATGTGAGAAATGTCCCAGTTACATTTACTGCAAAGGAAAGATTCCACTCTTCAAGTGAAGTTTGTTCAATTGTTTTTTCAATTTCAATTCCAGCAGCATTTACTAAAATATCGAGCTTACCTTCTTCTTTTTCGATTTTACTTAATGCTGTTGACACTTCTTTCTCTGAGGTCACATCTAGTTTAATAAAAATACTGCCATTTTCCTTATGACTATCTAAAGATCCCTCTGGAGTTAGATCTGCGGCATAGACAGTAGCTCCTTCTTTTAGGAAACGATTAACAATAGCTCGTCCAATACCTCCACGGCCACCGGTAACTAATGCAATCTTTCCACTAAGCATTTTCATAAGCATCTAATATTAATCCATGGAAATGATGAACTGCGTGTTCAGATTTTCCAGAGCCTTCTGGGTCATTTACAATTCGTCCTTGAGTAAATGCTGGTGTATTCATTCCTCTTTGTACGCTTTCAACGATATCTATGTCTTCGACTTGAAGAACTTCATCAAGATATCGTATGGAATCTAATTCCATTTCATTCGGTTCAGGAGTTTCTAAAAAGAAATCATAAGTTTCTAAAGTACGATCAGGCCCTACGGGTATAATGTTCAAAACAATCATCGAAGAGCGACCAGGATATCTCATTAGGCACGTAGTTGGCCATAGCCACCATACAGCATGAGTTTTAACAGTTGCACTAGAAACATCGTAGGCAGCATTAGGGCTATTTCCTGCTTCTGCCATATGACTTGAATAGATACCGTAAGTAGTTACTTTGTATGTCTCCATATCAACTAATTCACAAAAATCTTTATGAGCCGTAGGGCAGTGGTAGCATTCAAGGAAGTTATCAACTACATTTTTCCAATTTGATTTAATGTCATAAGTTAAACGATGGCCGAAAGTAAGTTTATCAATATCTGGCGCCCAATGTTTAATTTCACTTTCAAGATTCTTAGATTGTTGTTTAAGTGATGAGGCTTTTTTATCAAGATTTACAAAGATAAAACCACAAAACTCTTCAACCTGAACTTCATTCAGGCAGATATCTTCTAATTCAAATTGATCTAATTTTTCTGTATGGGGTGCGCGTATTAATTTTCCATCTAAATTATAAGTCCATGCATGGTAAGGGCACGTTATACGATTGATTAAACCCTCTCCATCAATTAGTTTGTGAGCTCTATGCTGACAAACATTATAAAAAGCTTTTAAGAGTCCTTTATCATCACGAATAATCATAATAGGTTGATTAGCAATATCTATTGTTATGTAGGATCCTGCTTCTCTTAGTTTTTCTGTATGACATACCCACTGCCATGTTCTGCTAATAATTGATTCAAGATCAGTATCATACCAGCTAGGGTTGATATAAGCTTCTTTATGTAGTGATTTAGAAAGTGAAGGATTTTTGTTATACCCAGATTTGATGGTCTCAAATTCTTTAGAATTTGTTTTATTGTTCATTTTATTTTTCCGTCTCTTAAATCAGAATATAAAATCCTAAATGATGAAAATAGAAAAATCAAGGAGCTCGAAGAGCATTAAAATATTAGGCTAGACCTTGGTTAAAACATACATTCTTGAATAAGCACTATGACTGTTGTTTGGAGTAGCAACAAAACGATTAGAAATTATTTTTGTTTTAAGTTCATTCTTTCTTCGCTCAAGTTCTTTTTTAAAGCCAAGTTTTTCAAATATTGCTTCTGAAATTGAAAGGATTAAATAACCATTTTTTTTTGTTAATCGAATTAATTCTTTAATGGCATTTGGACCTACGTGACCTGATGTTAATACACCTGTGCATAGTATAACGTCAAACTGATTACTTCTGAGACTTGTCTTTTTATTTAATGATTGGCATATTAATCTTCGATATATATTTTTTGACTTAGCAATTTTCAGCATGTCTTCTGAATAATCTAACCCAATTATATTTGTAAATTTTAGCTCCTTCAGGGTTTCAGCTACATATCCAGTACCGCAACCAGCATCAAGTATTTTCGATTTTCTAGGAATTTTGACTTGTTTATCTATTATTTTTCTAAGTTGCTTAGGGTATGCATATCCCCAATCCTTGATATCATTGTCATACTCTTTGGCCCAACCTCTGTAGTGCTTTTTGAGTTTTGAAGAGTTTTTTTCTTCATAGACAATCTTTAACCATTTTTTCCCCATGTTAAGCGACCCTTTTATTTGTAAAATATAACGAATAGTATAGATATTGGTTATATTTTATCTATGTTAATTGGCATTCCAAAAGAGATTAAACCTCAAGAAAACAGAGTAGGTCTAACAGCCCAAAGTGTAAAGAGTCTTGTAAAAGAAGGACACGAAGTGATCGTTGAGTCAGGCGCTGGAAATGGTTCAGGATTTCTTGATGAAGATTATATTGAGTCAGGTGCAAAGATTTTAAATTCAGCAAGTGAAGTGTTTAGCAATGCTGAATTAATTATTAAAGTTAAGGAACCTCAAGATCAAGAAGTTGAATTGCTTAGAAAAGACCAAATATTATTTACGTACCTTCATTTGGCAGCAAATAAAAAATTAACTGAGGGATTAATAAATTCCGGTTCAACTTGTATTGCATATGAAACTGTAACCGATGAAAACAATCGCCTTCCTCTTCTTGCTCCAATGAGTGAAGTTGCGGGAAGAATATCTATTCAAGCTGGAGCAAGATCATTAGAGATGACCAATAAGGGTAGAGGAGTTCTATTGTCTGGGGCAACGGGTGCTCCACCAGCCGATGTTGTCATCATTGGATGTGGTGTTGTTGGATTTAATGCTGCTCTTATTGCACACGGAATGAAAGCTAATGTTATTCTAATTGATCAATCTGAAGCACGGTTGAAACAATTGGAAGAATATTTTGAGGGGACAGTTAAGACTGTTGTTTCAAATCCTCAGACCATTGAAGAAAATGTTACTAATTGTGACCTTTTAATTGGAGGTGTTCTAGTTCCTGGAGCTACTGCCCCTAAATTAGTTTCAAAAGAATTAGTGTCAAAAATGAGAAAGGGAGCTGCTCTTGTTGATGTGGCAATTGATCAAGGGGGATGTATCGAAACAAGCAAGCCTACTACGCATGCTGACCCAGTATATATTTATAGTGACGTGGTTCATTACTGCGTTACAAATATGCCAGGCTGCGTTCCAAGAACTTCAACGATAAGTCTTAATCAAGCGACACTTCCTTTTGTTGTTAATTTAGCTAACAATGGCCTTAAGAAAGCCTTGTCATCTGATCAAAATTTCTTGAATGGACTTAATGTCATGGCAGGAAATTGTACGCAAAAAGATGTTGCTCGTGATTTAGAGTTAGAATTTGTAGAGCCTGAGAAGCTTATCGCTTAAAAACTTTTTGCAGCCTCTGAAAGATTTTTTAGCTTAATTTTCGCCATATCTCTTGATAAATAACCTAAACCACAATCAGGTGAGGCAATTAACCTGTCTTGATCAATGTGCTCTAAGCAATCTTTTATTCTTACTCTGATCTCTTCAACTTCCTCAATTTCACTCGATGCGACTTTAATTAAGCCAAATATAATTTTTTTTGTTTTGAAATCTTCCAGTAATCTTAGATCATTATTCCTATGAGCATCTTCTATGGAGATAGTATCAACATTAGAATCTTCTAAATAACTTGATAAATCATTATAGGAATTTAAAGGTGCTTTTGGGTAATCTACGGCATCAATTTTATCAGGATAACCACAGCAGATATGAACAATTTTTTCAATCTCATTCGGTAAACCGTGAAAACATCTTTCAAGATTTTCAACTCCAAAACTAATAGCCTCATCAGTCTTTCTTGCAAATAGCGGCTCATCTATTTGAATATATTTACAGCCAGCATTAGCTAAATCTTTTATTTCATTATTGATAGCAATTGATAAATCAAATCCTAGTTTTTTGTTATCATTATAATAACTATCAGCAATTGTATCTGTAATCGTTAATGGTCCAGGTATAGTAACTTTCATTGGTTTTGATGAAACATTCTGATTTATTTTGAATTCCTTTGATAAGAAGGGCTTGTCAAATTTAACTT
>CABWZX010000035.1 GCA_902510025.1 uncultured Pelagibacteraceae bacterium
TCCTTCCCAAAAAATTTTACTCCCTGGATTTAGATGTTTTCGAATATTCGAGTAAAATGTCTTAGTAGTATTTAGAGAGGTATGACTCGAACTTAACCTATCCAATACAAAATCAAAATGATTTTCATTAAATTTTATGTTGATTAAATTATTTACTTCATAAATGATATTGCGATGATAAAATAGTTTATTAGCTGAATTAATTGCTGACTCACTCTCGTCAAATGCATAAACATTAAATCCAAGCTCAGCCAAAAAGTGACTATGTACTCCAGAACCACAACCTACATCTAAAGCAGATAAATTATTTTCAGACTTCTGGCCCCAATTCCTTAAACAAAAAGAAACAACTTCGGTAAATGGATATAAATTTAATTGCTTATTTTTGCTATATATATTTTCCCAAACACTTGTCAAAATTGATCCTTTCAAAATCAAATATAATTTTCGTAAAAAAAATTAATCTAATGTTATAGAATAATTTCATATATAAACTTATTATTTTTCAAGAAAAATTCAACAATTGCTTATATTTCAGATAAATCTTTAAATTTTTATCATTACCTTTATTTTAACTTACATATGACAATCAATCTTGGCCTACTTGGCATGTCGAAAGGTAATGGACATCCATATTCATGGTCAGCAATTTTTAATGGATATAATAAGGAAGCAATGGAAAATTGTGGATTTCCCACCATACCAAGATACTTAGAAAAACAAAATTGGCCTTATGACAAAATAGATGAGGCGAATGTAACACATATTTGGACTCAAAACTTTGAACTCTCATCAAAAATTGCTTCAGCTTCTAACATACCTATAGTCGTAAATGATTTTAAAGAAATGATAACTGAAGTAGATGGCATCCTTCTTGCAAGAGATGATGCTGAAAATCATTTTAGATTTTCAGAACCTTTTTTAAAAGCCAATCTTCCTATTTATATTGATAAACCACTTGCTTACAGTGTTAAAGATGCAAAAAAAATTATTGAACTAGAAAATTATCCAGGACAAATATTTTCATGTTCTTCATTTAGGTATTCTAAGGAAATGCAATTATCTAACCCTAAAATTAAAAATATTGGAAAAATTTATAAAATAAATGCTACAATCCCTAATACTTGGGAGAAATATGCAGTTCATTTAATTGAACCAGTGCTCAATTTGATAATGGATAAAGGATCTTTGTCCTATAGCAAAACCAAGAAATTAAATGAAATTCAAGGATTATATCTTGAATATAAAAATGGATTTGAAGTAGAAATTACTACTCTAGGACCGGGTAAAAGTCCCGCCACTTTTGAACTATTTGGAGACTTAGGGTCAACAGTCATTGTAATAGATGATATTTTTTTTGCATTTAAAGCATCTTTAAAAGACTTTATAGATGGTATAATTAATAAAGACATTAGAACAACTAAAGAGTCTATGTTAGAAGTTATAGAATTATTAGAATTAGGAATAGATTGTGAGTAAAACAATACTAATTAGCGGTGGCAGTGGAAAGCTTGGGGTGATTATGATAAATCACTTGCTAAAGCAGAACAATACTGTTGTTACGACCTGTAAGACTAAAAAATCTAAATTAAATTTAGAAAAAAAATTTAAAAAATATAATAATATGTTCTATGTTTTTTTATCTGATTTTAACAAAAAAAATTCTTGTAAAAATCTAGTAAGAGAAATTATTAAAAAAAAATTATACCCTCAACTACTAATAAATAACGCTAGAAGCTTGGATAATCTAAATTCTAAAAATAACTTTCAAATTTCTAGAGAGCAATTTGTAGGAGAATTTCAAGTTGATGTTATTGCACCTTATGAACTATCAATTGCGTTAGTACATGAAAAAAAAATATCTTTGAAAAGAATTGTTAATATTGGTTCAATATATGGATTAGTAGCTGCAAATCCATCATTGTACAAAAATACAAATGCAAATTCATATTTACATTATGGAGTAGCGAAAGCAGCTCTTGGACATCTTACAAAGGAACTGGCCATACTACTTGCAAAAAAAAATATTCTAGTTAATTGCATAGCTTTTGGTGGATTTAAAGGTAGAGCAAATAAAAGATTCATAGAAAATTATAAATCATTATGTCCTTTAAACAGAATGCTTACTGAAAATGACCTTCTTGGTCCTATTGATTTTTTTCTGTCTGATCAATCCTCTGGAATTACTGGTCAAACACTCGCAGTTGATGGAGGATGGACAATATGGTAGTAGTAATTTCTCTGTAATATAGTTCATAATTTATGAAATCAAATGAATGCATTGCCATTATCCCAGCTAGAAGTGGATCAAAAAGAATACCTAATAAAAATATTATTGATTTCAATAATAAACCTATGATTGCTTGGACAATTAAAGCAGCATTAGATTCAAAAATATTTAAAAGAGTTATTGTTTCTACTGATAGCAATGAAATAGCTAAAATTTGTATTGGTTTAGGCGCTGAAGCGCCTTTTCTAAGAAACGTAGCGAATGACGAATTTACTCCTGTTTCTGCAGCTACTTTACATACGCTTAGTCAATCCAAAGAATATTGGAATGAAGACTATCAAAACATTGTACAACTAATGCCAAATTGCCCTTTAAGGAATTCTGAAGATATAAAAAAAGCCTACTCTTATTTTATACAGAATAAATCTAACTTCCAAATAAGTTGTACAAAATTTGGTTGGATGAATCCATGGTGGGCGGCAACTATTGATGATAAATATACTCCTACTCATATGTTTCAAAAATTAGATTCAAGGTCTCAAGATTTAGAAAATTTATATTGTCCTACAGGTGCAATATGGATAGCCAATACAAACAAGCTGATTGAACAAAAAACATTTTATGGCAAGGAATATAAATTTTTTCCTATACCATGGCAAAGAGCAATAGATATAGATGATTATGAAGATTTAAATATAGCTAAAGCTGCTTTGAATTTTGATAAATAACCATAGTAAATTTAAGATTTTTTGGTTGCGGGGGTAGGATTTGAACCTACGACCTTCAGGTTATGAGCCTGACGAGCTACCAGACTGCTCCACCCCGCGACAATGAAGGCTGTAATCTACTTTTAAAAATATCAACTGTCAATTAAGTATAATTTTTATATTTATCGGTTCTATCTTAGAGAAGCTTCTATATTTCCTCCATCAACTGTAAAAATAGAAGCTGTTGTTTTTGATGAAATTGCTAAATGATAAAATGCATTTGCTACATCCTCTGGTAGAATTCTTTTCTTAAGAATGTTTCCTTTGAGATAATTATCAACTGAAACTCCTCTTGCAATTGAACGTCTTTTAATCATAGTTTTTGTCAAAAGACCACTTTCCACTTTATCTGCATTTACACCATTAGACCTTATTCCAATATGGCCATACTCAAGAGCATATTGTTTACAAAGTGATAGTAAGGCCGATTTGGGCATACCATATGCTCCAAAATTTTTCCCAGGATTTACAGCTTGCTTTGAAATATTAAAAAGTAGTACTCCTCCAAGATTTTGTTTTTTCATCAATAAAACACTTTCTGAAGCAATTATCTGATGTGCAAAAAAATTGGTTTCAAAGCTCTTTTTAAAGTCTTTATCTGAAAGAGTAGCTATTTCGTGTTCAAATGCATTTCCAGCATTTGAAATAACACAGTCAATTCCTCCGTAATCCAAGCAGATATCTTTAAATACTTTTTTTATTTTAGTTCTATCCCTCACATCACAGAAAAAAGTTCTAAATTTATTTACTAAGTCTTGATGTAAAATTTTATCTTTATTTATATCAAGTAAAATAACTTCTGAACCCATTAACTTAAATTTATTTGCTGTTGCCATACCTATTGATCCTGTACCCCCTGTAATTACTGTCACTTTTCCTGAAAGAGGAAGAGATTCTTTTTTAAGTTTTGCCTGTTCCAAGCTCCAATATTCTACATCAAAGATATCTTTCATTGATATGCTGGAAAAACTAGTTTTTCTTTCAATATTTCCAATTGTTTTAATAGCCATTTCGGCAATATCACCATTAATCATTGCATTAGATAAGGTCCTTCCAATTGAAAAAATACCAAGATTTTGAATAGCAATAATCTGTGGCACAGGATCTAACATAGAATTTTTATATTTAGATTTATTATATTTATTGAAATACTTAGTATAATTTTTTTTATATTGATCAATTTCTATTTCAATTGTTTTTGTGACACCTTGAATATCAACGCAGGAGTCAATATTTATAACCAAAATTTTTGGCTTAATTCTTAGCACATGATCAGGTGTGACTACACCTAACGAAAGAAATTTTTTAGAACTTTTTACATTAATTATATTTAATATACTTAAGCTTGTTCTAAAATTTAGTACGTAATTATTCTTTCTTGAAACTATCCCGCGGATTATAGGGGCTATATTTTCAGATGTATGTATAAGCTTTATACTTTTTATTTTTTTTAATTTTTTACTTTTTTCTGATTTAAGATATTTTTCAGCCTTTGACACATATCTAATCATCCTATTATAGGATTCTTGTGCAGAACCACCAAATGTAAATATTCCGTGCTTAAATAAAATGATGCCTTTAATATTAGGATTTTTTTTATATAATTGATTTACCTTTTTAGCTAAAATAAACCCTGGCATAACATAAGGAACAACAAGAATTTCTTTTCCAAAAATATTTTGGCATAATCTATATCCATTTTTTCTATTCGTAATTTCTAGAATGGCATTAGAATGTGTATGATCTATAAATTTTTCCTGAATAACTGCATGGACCAAAGTTTCTACGGATGGGTTTGGGGAGTTATCATCAATCAAATTTTTTCTAGTATAACTAACCATTTCTTCATCAGTAACAAATTTTTTTTCAGTAAGTTTATGTAATGGCTTTAGTTTAACTGCGGGGAAATCTTTTGCTTCGATTGTTGATAAATCAGAGCCACTTCCTTTTATATACATTATATCATGGATCTCTCCATCAATGTCTCTGGCTTTAGACTTTACAGAAGTATTTCCTCCACCATGAAGTACCAAATCTTTATTAAGACCTAATAGTCTTGATGTATATATGCGCTCAGCTAATTCCTTAATAACCCCTAGTTTCTTTAATTTATTAACTAGACTCTTAATTCTATTTTTTGAAAAGTTATTTCTCATTAGTTCTTCTTATTTATCTTTTTTATATCATCTTCATTAGGCAGACAAATACCATTTTCAGTAATTAATCCTGAAATATATTTATTTGGAGTTATATCAAATGCATAATTTAATCCCTCAGAATCATCAGGTGTGATTCTAACATCAATAATTCTTCCATCCCTATCTTTACCTTTTAAAAAATGTATTTCATCTTGATTTCTTTTCTCTATTATTATCTCCCTGCTATCCTTAATTTCCCAATCTAAAGTTGAAGATGGAAGGGCCACATAGAATGGAACATTATTATCTTTAGCTGCTAATGCTTTAAGATAGGTACCAATTTTATTACAAACATCTCCTCTGAAGGTTGTCCTATCACTTCCAGTAATAACCATATCAACCATCCCTTTCTGCATAAGATGACCACCGGCATTATCGGTAATTATGGAATAGTTTATATTTTCATTACTTAGTTCCCAAGCAGTTAGTAACGAACCCTGATTTCTTGGACGTGTTTCATCCACCCATACATGTATTGGAATTTT
>CABWZX010000036.1 GCA_902510025.1 uncultured Pelagibacteraceae bacterium
TTTAGTATTGTTGGGCCTATGGGATCAGGTATGGAGGTAGGACCACTGATTAGTGTTGTTTCCGCACCAAGTTCAAAAATTGCCTTTGCAATTGCATGGCCTTGTTTTCCAGAAGATTCGTTGGAAATATATCTTACAGGGTCTATCATTTCTCTAGTTGGTCCGGAAGTTATTAATGCAGAATAATTTTTAAGAGGTGAAAAATTTATTTTATCCATAAAATCAATAGTGTATTTAACAATTTCACTTGGTTCACTCATTCGGCCTTCTCCATATTCCCCACATGCCATAGAGCCAATATCTGGACCAATAAAATTTATTCCATCAGATTTTAAAGTATTAATATTTCTTTGTGTTGCACTATTTAACCACATACGCACATTCATTGATGGGGCTACTAAAACAGGCTTATTTGTTGCCATTAAAACTGTTGATGCCAAGTCGTCACTAATACCGTAAGTAATTTTAGAAATGATATTAGCTGTAGCTGGCGCTACTAATATTAAATCGGCAGATCTTGATAGTTGGATGTGCCCCATTTCATGTTCATCATTTAAATTAAAAAGATCAGTATAAACTTTATTACCTGATAAGCTTTCTAAAGAAAGAGGAGTTACAAATTCTGATCCTGATTTAGTTAAAACACAGGTTACGTCACACCCTTGATCTTTTAATCCTCTAATGGTGTCAAGAGATTTGTATGCTGCAATTCCACCAGTAATAATTAATAGTATTTTTCTATTTTGTTCCATTTTTTAATGAGCTATTTTCTCCTTAATGGGATCATCTATATAGATAAAAAAAATAATTATATCAATACAATTAATCCAATTAAAACAAGCAAAACTGCACCTGATCCCAAAAAATATATTTTAGAATTATCAGATGCTTTATTATTTTCTTCCTTATTCACTATTATATCAAATGCGGCATCAGCTCGACTGATAAAATCAGGCAAATCAGGGACTCTCCTCGCAATAGATTGAAGAGAATCTTGTGTTTGTTTAAGTCTATTAATGACACCAAGTTCATCTTTTAACCATTTTTCTATTTCAGGTTTAGATACAGCCCAAAAATCTATTTCTGGATCCAATTTTCTGGCAACGCCTTCTACAGTTATCATTGTTTTTTGTAAGAGAAGTAATTGAGGTTGAAGGGACATATTAAACTGTTTTGTAATTTCAAATAATTGAATCAATAAATGACCCATAGAAATATTTTTTGCCTTTTGATTAATAATAGGCTCTCCAATCGATCTTAAGGCTTGAGAAAAATCTTCTATCGATTGATTTTTATCAATTAATCCTGCTTCTTGATGAATCTTTGCAATTCGAAGGTAATCTTGACTTATAAACCCATAAATTATTTCGGCTAAATAAGTTCTATTTTTTTTGTCTAATCTTCCCATTATTCCAAAATCGACGGCATTTAGATTTCCCTTATCATCAATAAATAAATTACCTTGATGTAAATCCGCATGGAAATAACCATCTCTGATAGACTGTCTTAAGAAATTTTGGATTAAAGATCTTGCCGCATTTTCAGTATCTATATTGTTTTCTTTAAGCAAGTCAATTTTATCAGCTGGTATCCCGTCAATCCTTTCAATCGTTAGGACTTTTCTAGTTACTTTATCCCAATAAACCTCTGGTACATAAAAAGATAGGTCTGTTTTTGTATTTTCTAAAAGTTCAGATGCAGCTGCAGCTTCATATCTAAAATCAAGCTCAAATTTGATAACTTCCTTAGCTTTTTCAATAATTGATTTTGGTCTTAGTCTTCTAAAATCTTCAAAAAGTTCCATAAATCCTGATAGCCAGCTTAATCGATCCATTTCAGTATTAATTATTTCAATAATATTGGGTCTTAAGACTTTAACAGCTACAGGAGTAAGTTTTTTATCGATATAAATATCAGCAAAGTGTACCTGAGCTATTGATGCTGCTGCAACCGGTTCGCTAAAATTTTCGAAAACTTCATTTATGTTCTTTCCAAATTCTTTTTCTATTATTTCTATTGCTTCTGACTTAGGGAACGGAGGAAGATTATCTCTGAGCAATGACATGTCTTCTGCAATTTCATTTCCAATGATATCTGGTCTCGTCGAAATAAGCTGTCCCAACTTAATAAATGAAGGACCTAGTTCATCCATTGCTTTCGCGATTCTTGTTCCATCAGGTGAGTTATACAATTCTTTTAAAGTACTAACTCCAAATGATACTATTTCAGTGAATATAAGAAATAAGAATTTAAATTTCACTGAATTAGTGATGAGTTTTAAGATATCATATTTTTTAAATACCCTAACTATCTTAATTAAAAAAATTAAATTATTAATCATGTACTTTTTTCCACCCAGAATGAATTGCGACTACCCCATTAAATAGATTTCTAAATTCAACATTTGAGAAATTACTTTTTTCAATCATATCTTTAAATTTTTCCTGTGAAGGAAAATTTTTAATTGTTCTTGTTAAATATTTATAAGGCTTTTCATCTCCAACAATTATTTTTCCAAATATAGGAATCATTTTAGAATAAATATTATATAATTTTGATAATTCTTGATTTTGAACTTTAGAGAATTCTAAGCAAATAAATCTTCCGCCAGATTTTAAAACTCTATGAGCTTCATCAAGTGATTTTTTAATGCTATCAAAATTTCTTACTCCAAATGAAACAAGATATGCATCAAAAGAGTCGTTTTCAAAAGGTAGGTTTTCAGCTTGTGCATTTACCCATTTTATATTTTGATTAGATTGGTTTTTCTTTTTTCCGTACTCTATCATAGAACCATTTGGATCACATACGACAGATTCTCCTTCACCATTAATTCTTTTCAAAAATCTAAGAGATATATCTCCGGTCCCTCCAGCAACATCAATTATTTTCATTCCAGGAAATGGTTCTAACCAATCAATCATACATTCTTTCCAATATCGATGAGTGCCAACTGACATGACATCGTTCATCAGATCATATTTATTAGCTACAATGTTAAATACTTCTTGTGCTTTCATGTTAAATATATGTTATCTAGATTATTAGTTATCTTAAAGAGCTAGAAAAATAAACATTTATTAAATGCCAGAATTACCTGAAGTCCAGACTGTTATTGAGGGTATAAAACCAAAAATACTCAATAAAAAGATTTTAGATTTTAAAAAATATGTTTCTAAATTAAGGTATCCCATTTCTCAATCTATAAAAAATAAAATAACAGGGAAGCTTGTTAAAGCTATTTATAGAAGGGCAAAATATATCATTATTGATTTAGAAAATAATCAATCCATCATTATTCATTTGGGCATGTCTGGAAGAATTGTTATTTTAGGATCTGGAAATAATCAATTATTTAAACATACTCATTTTATTATTCAATTTTCTAATAAAGTTAAATTAATCTATATAGATCCAAGGAGATTTGGTTTAATAAAAGTTCTTCCTTCTAATTCTTTATTTAAATCCAAAATTTTTAACCATCTGGGGGTTGAACCACTAAATAAAGAGTTTAGCGGAAAGTATTTAAAGAAAGTTTGTGAAAATAAGCAATCATCAATTAAATCTACTATAATGAATCAAAAAAATGTTGTTGGGGTTGGAAATATTTATGCATCAGAGTCTCTTTTTTTAGCTAAAGTTAACCCATTGAAAGCAAGCTACTTGCTGTCAATTCAAGAATGTAATCTTATTGTTCAATCTGTGAAGAAAGTATTGATCAAATCGATCAAACAAGGAGGTTCAAGTATAAATGATTATGCTATGGTTAGTGGTAAATTAGGAAATTATCAAAATAAGTTAGACGTATATGGGCGAGGAGGCTCAATTTGTAGAAAAAGGACTTGTCAGTCAGAGATATTAAGAATAGTAATAGCTCAAAGATCGACGTTTTACTGTCCAGTCTGTCAAAAGTAACTAAAGAAGGAATTTGAGATAATAATATGGCAAATACAAAGTCAGCAAAGGCAAAGATAAGGGAAATTAAAAACAAAACTGACTTTAATAAATCAGTTAAGAATAGATATCGTACCTTCATTAAAAAAGTTGAACTAAATATAGTTGCTGGAAAAAAAGAAGATGCACAAATTGCATTGAAGGAAGCAGAATCAGAGATTATGTCTGCTTCTTCTAAAAAAATTATTCACCAGAAAACTGCCTCAAGAAAAATTTCTCGTTTAGCTAATAAAATTAAATCAATTAAATAGATTCATTAAACTATTTCCATAAGTTACCAGAGTTATTGGAAGTCATTTGAAAGGACTCTCTCATAACTTAATTATAAAATATATAAGTATTTTATGAAAAATTTTCATTGCGAATTATATTTTTAAAAGTTAGTTTATTTTTAGTTAAAAATTTCATTTTTAATTATCCGAAAAGATATTTTTTCTTACTAGTGTATGCTAAGTATTGCGTTTACTTATATATTGGTATTTTTTTAAGCAGTTAAATTTGTTAAAAAAAATCAAAATTTATTATGTTTTTTCGTTATTTTATATATGATTTTTTATGAATTCATTTAGGGGTTTTTATATTCATGTCTCAAGATCTTAATCGTCAGTCCGATCAACCATTAGATTTAAAAGAACAGTGGCACAATGTGCTAAAGAAGTTAAATAGTGAATATGGTAATGAGATATTTAATAGCTGGATAAAGAATATTAAAATTCAATCTCAGGAAGATGAAGTTTTGAACTTCACTGTACCCACAAGATTTATAAGAGATTGGATTACATCACATTACTTAGATAAAATAATATTTTTTATAAACTCTGAGAATCCTGCGATTAAAAGAGTAAAAATTAATATTGATAATAGTCTCTCTACTAGTCCTCTTCAGATGGGAAACAATTTTGAACTACCAAAAAATGATTCTCCAAATATTCATAATAATGACGAGTGGCCATTAGATGAAAGATTTACTTTTGAAAAATTTATAGTAGGTCCATCTAATGAATTAGCTTTTGCATCAGCAAAAAGATTATCTTTTTCAGAAAAATTTGAATTTAATCCTTTGTATTTGTATGGCGGAGTTGGACTTGGTAAGACACATCTTTTGCACTCTATTGCATGGCAAACAAAAGAAAATAATCCAAAAAATAAAGTTTTATATCTATCAGCTGAACGTTTTATGTTTCAATTTATTAAATCTTTGCGCCAAAAAGATACAATGTCTTTTAAACAAAAGTTTAGATCTGTTGACGTATTTATTCTTGATGATATTCAGTTCATGATTGGAAAATCATCGACTCAGGAAGAGTTTTTCCACACTTTTAATTCTTTACTAGATTTAAATAAAAAAGTTATTATTTCCTGTGACAGAGCTCCAAGTGACCTTAAGGGATTTGATGAAAGAATTAAATCACGATTGTCGGGTGGTTTAGTTGCTGACATCCTTCCAGCATCTTTTGATTTAAGATATTCAATTTTAAAAAAGAAATCTGAAGAATTGATTGAAAGAAATAATAATAGTTTAGAATTAAGCGATGATATTTTGGTTTTTCTAGCCAAGAC
>CABWZX010000037.1 GCA_902510025.1 uncultured Pelagibacteraceae bacterium
TAATAAATCTTGATCTGTTTCTACATGATCATCATCAGAATCTGTTAATTCTTCATCTCTTTCTGAATTAAGTTCATGAATATTATTATCAGTAAATAAATCAGGACTTGATTCTTTTTCCTCATTACTACCTTCCATAGCATTATCTGTATCTCTAGATATAAGATCTAATATGCTTGGAGATGGATTCTCTTCAATAGATTCCTCAATAGAAGGAGAAATCTCCTCTTCATCCTCAATAAAATCAGAGCTTTCTTCAACTGGTATATCTAATTCAATGTCCATATTATCCTGATGTCCTTCAGCTTTTTCTTCGATAGCTTCTTCTTCGATATTAATATCCTCAGAAGATACATCTTCAGAATCAGAATCGTCCATATAAACAAATGGCTCTTCTTCAATGGGTTTTTTTTCAACTTCTATATCTACTTCAGGAGCAGCTTCTACTTCAGGAGCAGCTTCTACTTCGGGATTTGTTTCAGATTCCATTTGCATATCTGTTTCAAAAGAGGATATGTCTTCAACCGATTGAGAATCATGCGCTATTTCGGTATCAACACTATTTTCTTCTTCATGCTGATCAACTAAAGTTACATCTTCGATCTCTGCATGAGAATTAATTGCATGGCTACTTGAAGGCTCTGCATGTGTTGCGGTACTTACAATAGATGAATTCTTAGCAATTTGCAGGTCTACAACAGACTTACCTGGTTTAGAATGAGTGTCTAATCCGGTAGCCACCACAGATACTCTTGCTGTACCCTCTAACTTTTCATCAAAAATAGAACCAACTATAACATCGGCATCTGGATGAACTTGTTCTCTAATTTCATTGGTTATTTTATCCACCTCATGCAAGGTTAAATCCGTACCACCTGTTATGTTAATTAGAAGACCTTTAGCTCCATCAAGTGAATAATCATCTAACAACGGATTTGTGACTGCAGCATGTGCACAATCCACAGCTCTATTTTCACCTGATGCTTCGCCTGTGCCCATCATTGCACGACCCATATTATTCATAATTGTCTTTACGTCGGCAAAATCTAAATTAATTAGACCTGGTACAACCATTAAATCAGTAATACTTCTAACTCCGGCGTGTAAAACATCATCAGCTAAAGAGAATGCGTCAGCAAATGTTGTTTTTTCATCGGCAACTCTAAATAGATTCTGGTTTGGAATTACAATTGTTGTATCAACTAAGCACTCTAATTCTTTTAATCCTTGTTCAGCAATTCTCATACGTCCAGCCCCTTCAAATTGAAAAGGCTTTGTAACAACTGCAACTGTAAGAATTCCAAGTTCTTTTGCAACACGTGCAATTACAGGTGCAGCGCCTGTCCCAGTTCCGCCTCCCATACCTGCAGTAATAAATAGCATATTTGTCCCTTCAAGACGTTCCATGATCTCATGCTTTGTTTCATCTGCTGATGATTTTCCAACATCAGGATGCGATCCTGCTCCGAGACCTTTTGTAATTTGTACTCCAAGCTGCATCTTGCTATCACTTAATGATTTTGAAAGAGCCTGTGCATCAGTATTTGCAGCAACAAACTCGACTCCTGCAAGACCTGCATTAATCATATTGTTAATGGCGTTACCGCCTGCTCCACCTACACCAAAAACAGTAATCTTTGGTTTAAGTTCTTTTAGTTCTGGGACGCTTAGATTTAAAACCATGAATTTTTCCTCCTATATTCAAAGTTAGTCATTATTCCATTTGAGTTTCGTTAGATTGTCTTGGGCTTGCTTTTGAGTCTCATTTTTAAATTTTCTATATGCCTCAGGGTTCCACATCTGAAATGTTTCACCCATTCCTACAAAAGAAATTTCATTATTGATTCCTGCAAAATTAATTAATTCAGATGGAATTATGACTCTACCTTCTTGGTCAAAATTAATTTGATGACTATCAGCTAAAATGGAAGCAGAAAATGTACTTCGCTCAGACGAAAATGGACCAAGCGAGTCAATGGCATCACTTAATTTCTTTATTCTATTAACAGTACATCCTTCAATAGATGACAAATTAGGAGATGGATAGCAAACCATTCCCTTAAAACCATTCAGCTCTAAAGTACTTCTAAAAGTAGAAGGAACTGAAACACGGCCTTTCTTGTCAATGCGATTGACGAACGTTGATAAAAATAAAGTCATTCTTAAAAAAAAATTAATTAATAAAACAATCAACAAAATTACCTCATTTGGGTTCAATTGGGATTACTTGGGACTCTATGGGTTTTCTTGGGATTTGTCTACACAAAAACATAATTTTAATATTAATTTCAGCTACTTAAGTGAAATTTATACTTTAACTAATGTCTATAAATTATTGATTCTAATATATATAAAGTGCCAGATAATTTATAAGCCGGGTTCTGTATTTTTTTAAAAAATGATGATTATTCATCTAGTTTGAACGTTGCCGTTCAAATCTTGCGATCAACCCGGTTACAGTCAAGAATAAACTATAGTAACCCTATTCGATCTTGCTCCTGGTGGGGTTTACCTTGCCATTTATTGTTACCAAAAATGCGGTGAGCTCTTACCTCACCTTTTCACCCTTACCCTTATGATTTCAATTAGGGCGGTCTATTTTCTGCGGCACTTTCCCTAAGGTTTCCCTCGCCGGGTGTTACCCGGCACCATATCCTTGCGGAGCCCGGACTTTCCTCTTAATTAAAAGCAATCATCCAATTATCTGGCTTTTACGGTTTATAGCTTTAATTTTTTTTGGTCAAGCTTCTATTTTTAGCTTTAATTAAAGCTTTTAAATAAACAGCCAATTTACGTTTAATCTTAAATTGCTTTAGTTCTTCAGGACAATAATGAGATTGAAAGGCATATAAAACCTGAAGGGTTTCTTTATCTAAAACTTCTGAAATTGTCAGTCTATAACCAAATTCCCTTAGTAATAACTGAAGATTCTTTATTCCACTATTAGACAGCTCTTTATTATCTATGCTTTTAATATTAGGCATTAGACCTATGCCCACTTTGTAAAGTTGAATCCACGGAAAAAGATAACCTGGGTCTATTTTTCTATCAGGAGCTATATCTGAATGCCCAAGAATTAATGCATCACAAATATTATATTTTTTCTTAATTAAAATAACCAAATTAATTAATGAAGAAATTTGATTTTTTCTAAATTTTTCATACCCAAATTCCTCTCCTTTATTTTGTAATTCGATACCGATTGAGACATTATTTAAATTCTTCTTACCATCCCAATAAGAAATACCTGCATGCCATGCAATATCTTGATCCTTAACCATTTGAACAATCTTGCCACTATTATCAATTAAATAGTGACAACTTACTTTGCTCTTCTTACTTTTTAATCTTTTGATTGAAGCCGATAATGTCCTCATTCCTGTATAATGAATAATTATTGATTGAATCTTACGACTTTTCCTTGGTGTAAAATTTGGAGAATAAATAAAATTAATTTTCATGGTGACTCAGGCATTTTCTTATTTTTCTCTCTCATCATAACAATAGCTACTCCAAAAAGAGTCAATGATCCGCCAATTATTATCTTATAACTTATTACCTCACTAAACCCACCAATTAAGGAAAAGTATGAAATTATCAAGGCATTGATAATCCCAAGAACAGGGGCAAGCAAAGTTAGAGGCGTGATCTTTGAAATGTCATACTTAGTTAATAAATAATAAAAACCAGCATGACCAATTCCAGTTGCCACAAGAGCAGTAAACGTTACTGCTATCCAACCTTTTAAAGTTGCATTCATTATTATAGAAGCTTGACCTTGCTCTAAGAAATAAGAAGCAAGACCTAAAAATATACAGCTAATTAGAGCTATCCATGCTTGAAGGTCAAAAACTTTAACATTATTAAGTTTTTTCATAAATAAAAGGCTAACTGACATTGAGAATGCTGCGAGAAGCGCATAATATACTCCTCCAAGATCATTAAACACTGTTGGCTCAAAAATTAAAATTATAACTCCTGAAAATGCAAATAATATCCCTAAAATCCTTCTCCATCGAATAACTTCATTTAAAAAAACGACTGATAGAATGGTTGCAAAAGGTACTCCTAATTGTAAAACAATAGCAACAGAAGAAATATACTTAGAATTATCTAGAGCTAAATAAAAAAAGGAAAAGTGTATACCTCCACCTAAGAATGAAATAATCAATATATTTATCATTTGGCCATGATGAATTTTTAAGAAAGGAAGTAATAGCAGAGCAATAATAAGGAATCTCATCGTTGTAAAAAGAAATGGTGGAAATTCACCTACTCCAACTTTTGCGGAAATAAAAGCAGCTCCGAAGGCAAAATTCATAAATAATACGAGAAAAACATCCCTAGTTTTCAAATTTTTTTATCTCCCTAAAAATGTCAATTTTATTTAAAAATGATTAAATTATTAATTTGATTACACTTTTTTATTAGATTAGCATCTATTCCAAATGAAATCTCGATTCATAATTATTTTTGTTATTTTTTCAGTAGTTGTCGTAGGGTGTGCTAAAGCACCTGAAAGTGCAAATCTTAGTACTTATGACACAGTTAAAACATCAAATAATGACCCTCTCGAACCTGTGAATCGAGTAGTTTTCTCATTTAATAACATCTTTGATAAATTAATTTTAAGGCCAATAGCCATAGTATATAAAGGTATAGTGCCGGAGTTTGTAAGGAATAGAGTCACCTATTCATTAAATAATCTCAGCATGCCTATTACTGCAGTAAATAATATCTTACAAGGAGAATTGGCTAAAGCAGGAATCTCTACTTCAAGATTCCTTATAAACAGCACTATTGGATTTCTGGGTTTCTTTGATCCAGCAGCCAGTTTCGGCTTAGAAAGTGAAAATGAAGACTTCGGTCAAACATTAACTGTTTGGGGTATTCCTTCGGGTCCTTATCTCGTCCTCCCTTTTATTGGACCATCCAACCCTAGAGACTTTACTGGCTTCTTATCAACTTCTTTATTGGATCCAATGTACCAAGTAGGCGGTGGCAGTACCTCAAGTTCACTAAGATCATATAGAATGGCTACAGGAGCAATAAATTTCAGATCACAAAATATTGAGGTTTTTGATGATCTTC
>CABWZX010000038.1 GCA_902510025.1 uncultured Pelagibacteraceae bacterium
TGTCATTCTTGTTAGTTTATTAGGCTTGCCTTCTATTTCAGTTCCTATTGGATTTAACAATGAAGGTTTACCTATGGGAATGCAAATCATTGGTAAGCGAGGAGATGATTTAAAGGTGGTTGCTTTTGCTAAGAGGTATGAAGAAATCTTCACTTTTTCAAATCAAGGCTATAAGCTTTAATTAATTTAATAATAGATATCACATGAATAATAAGATCATTGAAAGCGAACCCAATCCAACTTTGGTTACATTAAATGATAATAAAGCCAAGTGGAACTTGCCAGAATATAGAAGAAAGGGCTATCGAGATCTGCATAGAATCAATAGATACGGATTATTATTTAGATCTGATGCTGTTCTAAAGCTAAAACAGAATATTAATCCAAATATCGAAAAAATCTCACTAGTCCAAAAAATGGTTAATCATAAATCGTTTTGTTCTTTAATTGTTGGAAGAGATCAAGATATTTTATTTGAAAGATATGCTAATGATTTCTCTGAATTTCAGCCACAAACGATTATGTCTATTACAAAATTATTTTTAAATTTGTTTATAGGTGAACTTGTAGAACAAAAAGTTGTAGATCTTGATAAAACAATTGGATTTTATCTTCCAGATATAGGAAGCGGATATGCTGATGCTTCTGTACAAGATGTTTTGAATATGAATGTTATTAATTCTTTTTCGGAAGATTACACTGATCCTTATACATCATCATTTCTTCAAGAACCAGTGGGTGGCTGGAGACTTCCAGATGAATTAGGACAAAATCAAAATCTAGAGGAGTTCTTAAATGGAATTAAAGCAGAAGAAGGAAAAGGTCTCAAAAATAATTCTGACCTTGCTTTTTATAAATCTGCAAACACAGATGTTTTAGGTTTACTTGTTGAAAAAGTAAGTGGTAGAGAATTGCGAGAATGGGTTTTATCAGCTGCCGAAGCTATTGGTTTTGAAGATGCTCTTTATATGGCTACTGATAGAGCAGGGATGCCATGGTTATCAGGTGGAGGATGTTTAATCTCCAGAGACTTTCTTAGAATGGGTCTATTATTTTCTAGAAAAGGTCAAGGAGTTGAAAATAGATCAGTTGGATCATCTGCATTTATAGATGAAACTTTAAAATTTAAAGGCCCTAAATATATGCAATTAACAAATGATAAATTTGTCTATTATGCAAACCAAACTATGAAATCAGATGAGTGGATTGGACATTCTGGATATGGAGGCCAATTTTTAATGATGAATTTAAAAACTAAGATAGCAGCTGGTTTTTTTTCTGTCTTAGAAACTCCTTCAGCAACAGATGAAAGCTATAAGTCTGATATGATATGTATGCTTGATGAGATTGTTTCTGGTAAATATGAATAAACTAGAAAGGTATGAAATATGAAAGGTTATGTAATGGTTGGGACAAATGATCTTGATTCTTCAGCAAAATTTTATGACACAATTCTTGAAATAATAGGACTTAAGGCAATCTATAGTGATGATAAATGTATCGGTTATGCCGAGAGAGATGAAGATGATGTAGAGTTTTATGTAACTAAACCGGCAAATAGAGATCCAGCAACATTTGGCAATGGAACGCAGGTTTCATTTCTAACTGACTCTAGAGAAAAAGTTGAAAAATTTCATAAAATTGGAATAGATATTGGCGGCAAAGATGAAGGACATCCTGGTATTAGACCTGCCGGAGGAGATATTTATTATGCCTATGTTCGTGACTTAGATGGAAATAAGATTTGTGCTTATACCAATTCACAGACTTAACTATTAAAGAGATCTTGATATTTTTTTCGTAATTCAGATTTTTGAACTTTACCCATAGTGTTTCTTGGTAAATTATCAGCAAAGATTATTTTCTTTGGTTGCTTAAATTTAGCAATTTTATCAGACAGATGATCTTTGATATCTTTCTCATTGACTGAATCTTGTTTCCTAACAATTATAGAAACAACAGCTTCTCCAAAATCTGGATGAGGAACAGCAATTACAGCCGATTCATTTACATTATTGATTTCATCAATTAAGTCTTCAACTTCTTTAGGGTACACATTAAGACCACCAGTAATGATTAAGTCTTTATCTCGGCCTACAATAATAACATATCCATTTTCATCAATCCGTGCCATATCCCCCGTTATAAAGAATCCGTCCTCACGAAAAGACTCAGCAGTTTTTTCTGGCATTTCCCAATAACCTCCAAATACATTATCTCCTCTTAGTTCGATAATTCCTATTTCACCTTTATCAACTTCTTGGCCCTTGTTATCAGCGATACGAAGTTCTACTCCTGGTAAGGGCAAACCAACTGTTCCTGCGATGCGAGGACCATCATAAGGATTAGATGTATTCATATTAGTCTCGGTCATCCCATATCTTTCAATAATTTTTTTGTCTGTCCTTTTTTCAAACTCAATGTGTGTTTCTGCTAACAAAGGAGCTGATCCTGAAATAAATAGACGCATATGTTCTGTTAATTTTTTATCAAAAAGATCTTCTTTAAGTAATCTTGTATAAAAAGTTGGCACCCCCATCATTGTATTTGCCCTTTTCATCCAAGTTAAAGCTTGTTGGCTATCAAATTTTGGTAAAAAAATCATTGATCCGCCAACATATGCAAGGAGGTTACACGCTACAAATAATCCATGTGTATGGTAGATGGGCAACATATGCAATAAAACGTCATTCTCATTAAACTTCCAAAAATCTTTAAGCACTTTTGTATTTGATAATAGATTATTATGACTGAGCTGAGCTCCTTTAGAGCGACCAGTAGTTCCTGAAGTATAAAGAATTGCTGCTAAATCTTCAGGATTGCGAGGTACAGTATCAAACACCTTCTCTTGTTTATTGGATAACGATGTAAGTGATCCAGTTTCATTTTCATTAAGTGTTAGTATTTTTACAGATTTATTTCTTATAGTTTTTTTTATTGAATCTTCATTTTTAGAGTCAATTACAACAATGCTTGCCTCTGAATCCTTTAAAAAATATTCAAGTTCATTCGCTGTATAATCTGTATTTAAAGGTAGATAAACTCCTCCTGATTTTATAGTGGCAACGTATAGGGCAATTTGCACATTTGATTTTTCTGCCTGAACTGCAACTCTATCACCTATTTTTAATCCTGAGACTTTTAATGTATTAGCAAGTTGATTAACTAACTCATGAAAGCTAGCATAACTCATTTCACCGTTTTGATTAATTAAGAATGATTTTTTGGAATCAACTGTATGTCCAAAAACTGAATCATAAAGGTAATTACTGCTACTCATCTTAATCTACTTACCTAGTGTCTCCTCATTGTAATCAGAGCAAAATGACTGAAGGAGAGACGTATCTATAGAAACACCAAGTCCAGGTTCATTTCCAAGTATAGCATGACCATGTTCAATCTTGAATCCTGGGTCAGAGAATTTCATTACATGCGTTAAGTATTCAGGAAAAATTTCTGCCATTTCTGCATTTTCAATACTGGCACAAAAATGTAGCATAGCAGCAGCAGCAATAGACATTGAGTTCCAGCAATGAGGCGATACTTTTACGTCTTTTTTTAATGATAACTCAGAAATTTTCTTCATATCAAGGATACCCCCAACAGCTGCAATATCAGGGTTTAGAATATCAGCTGCATTCGCAGCCAATGTTTCTTCAAAATGTGGTAAGCCGCATTGCTTCTCGCCTGTTACTATTCGTAAGTTAGTTTTAGAACGAATATCAGCCAGTATTCTTGTCTTTTCTCCATCAACCGGTTCTTCATACCAGTATGGATTAAAGGGAGTGATTAAAGGAGCTAGTTCATATGATAGATTAAAATTATCAGGGCTCGCAAGGTCTAGCATCATTGGTGTATCTGAACCGATTAGATTGCGAACATAAGAAACGAAATCTGCTCCTTCTTTTGGAGAACGATTTTGTAACGGATATATCTTTACACCACCAAAATTTTGTTCGATTAGTTTTACAGCTCTTCTTCCGATAGTCTCAGTTTGAGTTTCTTTATTGCTCCAATTAGTAGCATAGATTGGTATTGAATTTTTAGGATTCTTAGAAAGAAGATTTGCTAGAGGTTGCTTGGATATCTTTCCACTAATATCCCACAGTGCCATTTCAATTGCACTTGTAGCTGCAGAAAAATCAATACCTCGATGTTTATCAGAAATATTTGCAACTATATCTCGGAATGTATGTGGAGTTATATTTTTATCTTTTGCAATAGTGTTTACAAGATTGTGAATTATTTTTTCTATTGCTATTTCTCGATAGGGAAGAGTAAATGCTTCACCCCAGCCTTCAAACCCATCTGAAGTAGTTAACCTTAAAAATAAAAAAGATTTAATTTCAGTCCAACCGTCATCACTTTGAGTAGGAGATGTTATCCAAGTTTCAATTTTAGATAAGTTTCCAACTTTCAAATCTACTTCAGGATTCATATATACTTTATATCTATTAATTCTATTGATAAGTTTTTCTTTATAATAGATCAAAAACATTCTATGTTGAATAATGATGTCGACTTTAATATTGGGCGCAGGTTGCTTCTGGGGTGTTGAAGTTTTATTTGAAGAAATGCCTGGTGTATCAAGTGTTATTTCTGGTTATTCAGGCGGACACGTTGGAAATCCTACCTATGAGCAAGTTTGTACTGGTCAAACAGGACACGTTGAAGTTGTAAAGATCGACTACGACAATTCAGTCGTAAGTTTTGGCGAGCTATTAGATAAATTTTTCTTTATCCACGATCCAACAACCGCTAATCGCCAAGGACCTGACGTTGGACAGCAATATAAGTCAGCTATATTTTATAATAATGATGAAGAAAAAAGCTTAGCAGAGCAAAAGATAAAGGAAATAGATGCCTCAGGCGAGCATACAAATTTAGTTGTTACTGAAGTTCTAGAAGCTGCCACATTTTATCCAGCAGAAGAATATCATCAGGACTATGTAGAAAAGAATGGTAAGGTTTGCTATCATCAACTTTACGTTCAATATAAAAATACTCCAAT
>CABWZX010000039.1 GCA_902510025.1 uncultured Pelagibacteraceae bacterium
GAATCGCGATCTTATCTGCAACTGAGGAGATTTTAGATCAGATGGAAAGTTCATCTGATGCTGGTAAATTGACAGAATGGTCAAAAGAAACATACCCGGATTGCAAAATTTTTGGTCCTTTGGCACTTGATAATGCAGTTTCTAAGGAGGCGGCATTAATAAAAGGAATATCAAATCCTGTAGCCGGAAATGCAAATATAATTATTGTACCAAACATTGAAACTGGAAATGCACTTGTAAAAATTATGGTTAATTTTATGAATTCTACTGCTGGTGGATTTATTGTGGGTGGAAAAGTTCCTGTGGTGATTACAAGTCGTTCTGATAACGTAGAATCAAGATTATCATCAATCAGCAATGCAATACTAAGTATAAATAATTAAGATTTTAGAGCTTGCTTTAGATCATTAATTAGATCGTCGGCGTCTTCAATTCCAGCTGATATTCTAATTAAATTTTTTGGAATGCTTTCATTTTTATCTGAATCATCTAAATACGCATGTGTCATAAGAGCGGGTGATTCAATTAGACTTTCTACTCCACCAAGACTCTCAGCTATAGTGAATAGTTTTAGTTTTTTCATGAATGTTTTAATTTGATTTAAATTTCCATCAAAAAGGAATGATACAATTCCTCCAAACCCATTCATTTGCTTCCTTGCTATTTCTTTTTGAGGATGATTAGTTAGTCCTGGATATGTAACCTTACTTACCTTTTTATGTTGTTTTAAAAACCTGGCAATTTTTAAACCATTTTCATTATGCTTCTTCATTCTTAAGCTTAGAGTTTTAATCCCTCTTAAAATTAGAAAGCAATCAAAGGCACTTGGAATAGCTCCCATTGAATTTTGAATTAATGAAATTTTTTTATCAAGTAGTCTATTTTTTCCAATAACAAGACATCCACCGATTACATCTGAGTGTCCATTTATATATTTAGTTAATGAATGATTAATAATATCAATTCCAAAGTTTAATGGCTTCTGATTAAGTGGCGTAGCGAAAGTATTATCACAAACAGTAATCAAGTTATTTTTTTTGGCTATTCTTGCAACCCTCTTTAAATCTGTAATTTTAAGCAATGGATTAGTTGGCGTTTCAATCCAAATCATTTTTGTATTTTTTTTAATTTCCTTAGCAAAACTCTTATTTAAATCTACGTATGTGACCGAAATTCCTGATGATTTAGCTTTAATTTCATTAAATAATCTAAAGGTTCCACCATAAAGATCATCAAAGGCAATAATATGATCTCCCGGCTTTAGTATCTCTAATATTGCTGATTGAGCGGCAACTCCAGAAGCAAAGGCAAATGCCTTGTGTCCATCTTCTAATTCAGCTAATGATTTTTCTAAAACTTCACGTGTTGGGTTTTGAGTTCTTGAATATTCATATCCTGAATGTTCGCCAGGTGATTTATGTGCATATGTTGAAGTTGCATAAATAGGAGTCATTACCGCGCCAGTTTGAAGGTCTGGTTTAACTCCTGCATGTACAGCTTGAGTATCAGGATGCAATTTTATATTAGATTTTTTTCTTTTAACCATAACTTATTATAAGCAGTATTTAGATACTTTTCACCATTATCGCAAACAAATGTTACAACATTTTTAGCTTTTTCTTGCTCTTTACAGTATTTGAGGGCCGCAGAGATTAATGTTCCTGATGATGAACCAGCTAATATCCCTTCATTTAATGCCAACTGTCTAATCGTATCAAATGCCTCTTTGTTTGATACTTCGTAGGCTTTTTTTATATAATTAATATCCAACGTATCAGGAATAAAATCTTCACCAATTCCTTCAACTAACCATGAATAGTCTGCAGCATTAACTTTATTTTTTTCTACCGTATCTTTAACTATTGACCCCTTTGGATCAGCTAAAATCATTTCTGTTGTTGGAGATTTTTTTTCAAAATATTTACCTAAACCTGTAATAGTTCCTCCAGTACCTACACCGCATACAACTGCATCAACATTGCCGTCAAGTTGCTTATATATTTCTGGTCCCGTACTTAATTCATGTGCCGATGGATTTGAAGGATTAGTAAATTGACCTGCCATGAAGGAATTTGGCGTTTCATTACATATCTTCTTAGCTACATTAACATAATGATCAGGACTATCAGGACCTACATCGCTTCTGGTTTTAAATACCTCAGCGCCTAAGGCTTGTAAGTGAAACACTTTATTTTCATTCATCTTGTCCAAAATAACAACTTTTGCTTTGTAGCCCTTAAGCTTCGCTATTAGAGCGAGACCTAAACCAGTGTTTCCCGCAGTGGCTTCTACAATTGTTGAATTTTCATTTAATTCACCAGATTTCTCTGCATCTTCTATTATTTTCAATGCAACCCGGTCTTTAATTGAAGATCCTGGGTTCATATTTTCCATCTTTAGAAATAAATTACACGGACCTGTATCAAATGTTTTAACTTGAACTAATGGTGTATTACCGATTAAATCAATTAGTGTTTTTATTTCTTTCATAATCTATTATCTAAAAATGTTTAGAAAAATCCTATCCATTCAAATGCTTATAATGGCTATAATTATCTTTAATTTGCCCATTTTGCAAGCTGATGAAGAAGAGGGCCCATTCGATGAATGGATATCTCATATTAGAGTTTTAGCTAAAGAAAAGGGCGTATCTGATAAAACCTTGGAATCTGCATTTAAGGATATTGAGCGAAATGAAAGAGTGATCGAGTTAGATAGAAAACAGCCTGAATTTACTCTGACTCTTGATGAATATTTAAATAATACTGTCACCAAAGGTAGAATGAATAAAGGAAAGAAACATTATGGTGAATATAATGATTTATTAATCCAAATTTCAAAAGAGTTCGAAGTGCAGCCACGATTCATTCTTGCTCTATGGGGGATAGAAACAAGTTTTGGTAGATATACAGGTTCATTCAATGTAATTAGGTCGCTTTCCACTCTATCTCATGATCTGCGAAGACGTGATTTTTTCACAGACGAATTAATTAATGCATTAACTATAATTGAACAAGGTCATATAGAAGCAAATGATATGATGGGTTCATGGGCAGGTGCTATGGGTCAAAATCAATTTATGCCATCAAGTTTTTTAAGTTATGCAACGGATTTTAATAATGATTCTAAAAAAGACATATGGAATACGCAATCAGATGTTTTTGCATCAACAGCAAATTACTTATCAAGCTCTGGATGGAACTCGAGTGAAACATGGGGTAGGGAAGTTAAAGTAAATAAAGAAATTGACCCAGAAATCATAACAACATCTGCAAAATCAATTGATGTTAGTCGAAAGATTTCTGAATGGGCAGATTTAGGAGTGATAAATGTTGATGGAACAAAATTACCAGATGTAAATATAGATGCTTATTTAGTTTATCCTGAAGGAACCGATGGTAAAAAGTTTTTAGTTTATGATAACTTTAAAACAATAATGAAATGGAATAGATCATTGTTTTTCGGCATATCAGTTGGAAAATTATCTGACATGATTGAATATTATTAATGATAAAAATTTTATTTTCATTTCTATTTTTATTATTAACACAGTGCGCAATTGCTCCAGTAATACCTGTCGCTATTGAGGATATAGTTGAAAAAGCTGAAAATATAACAAAAGAAAAGATTACCTCCACTAAATTAATAGAGAAACCATACGAGGTGGATGGTAAATGGTTCTACCCTCAAGAATACTCACATTTAGAGGAAACTGGAATTGCAATGATAATTAATGATTTAAAAACAGGTGCAAAAACTAGAAACGGAGAAGTTTATCATGATGAAATAATGATGGGCGCTCATAGAAACTTACCCTTGCCCTCCATAGTAAGAGTTACAAACCTATCAAATGGCTATTCTGTTAGGGTAAGAATAAATCACAGGGGTGCATTTTCAAATACTAATATCATTAATTTATCTTCAGCTGTATTTGAGAAATTGAAACTTAGTAAAAATGGTGATTTAGTTAAAATCAATTTGATTCAACAAAATGAAACATTTATAATAAATGAGGCTTTTACATACGAAGAAGAAAAAAAGGTTGTTGAGGCACCCATATCATCTGTAATTGTTGATACTATTAATGAATCTACTGATGAACCTAGTATTGATGAAGATACTAATGAGGTTAAAGTTTCATTGGATGGATTTCAAATTTTAAATGATTATCATTATAGCGATGTCTACATTCATGTTGCTACATTCAGCTTTAAGGAAAATGCCCAAAAGATTATTGACACAATTAATGTTAAACATCATGCAAAAATAGTTGAGCATTTTGGTATCGATGGAGTAAAGAAATATATGGTTGTAATTGGACCTTTTAAAAATATAGATAATCTGATGCGAATCCTTAATGATGACATAATTGATAAATATGAGGATTTATCAATATTTATAATATAAAAGAGATTTACCATGATTAAGTTAATAGCTAAGATATTTTTTTCCTTATTACTGATAACTCAATTTTCATTTGCATCGTTCATTGATACTGATGCTGAGATGGCAATAGTTATAGACGCCGATACAGGAAAGGTGCTTTTTGAGAAAAATAAAGACAAAAAAACTTATCCTGCTTCCATGACAAAAATCATGACTACTTTAATTGTATTTGAAAAACTTTCGAATGGAACATTAGCACTTGATGATAAATTTTTAGTAAGTGAGCGTGCCTGGAAAGAAAGAGAAGGGTCTTCAATGTTCGTTGAAGTAGATAAAGAAATTAGAGTTGAAGATTTACTAAGAGGTATAATCGTTCAATCTGGAAATGATGCGTGCATTGTAATAGCAGAAAATATAGCTGGAACTGAAGATGCATTTGCTAAAATAATGACAAATAAAGGAACTGAGATAGGTTTAAAAAATACAAATTTCACTAATTCTACTGGAATGCATAACCCAAAAAATT
>CABWZX010000040.1 GCA_902510025.1 uncultured Pelagibacteraceae bacterium
TGGTGGGCTGAAAATGATTTCATTGATGATAAGTTTTCATTAATTGAACGCCTTAAAGCGATTGTCCAGGCTCGCAATCTATAAATTGATGAGGTATGATTTAATATGAGCTCTATTGAGATAAAAGATAATGATGGTATTCAATGGCTGACACTTAATCGTCCAGATCAGATGAATGCTTTAACAGTAGAATCATTAGTTGAATTAGGTGAAATTTTTGATGCTGCTTCTACAGATGACAATGTTAGATGTTTGGTAATTACTGGAAATGGCCGTGCTTTTTGTTCTGGAGCTGACGTTGAAGAGTGGGCTCAAGCTGAAGCAAGTGGCACATTAGAAACTTACGGCTGGACTGAGGCAGCTCATCTAACAATGACAAAACTTGCATCAATACCAAAACCTGTTGTTGCTATGATTAATGGTGCCGCTGTAGGAGCGGGACTCGATCTCGCTTTGTGTTGCGATTTCCGCTACGCTTCTGATAAAGCTAAATTTAAAGCAGGGTATACTACCATGGCATACTCTCCTGATGCTGGTTCTAGTTGGCATTTGCCACGTATAATTGGATTAGAGCAGGCTAAAATTTTTTTATTCTATGATGAAGCTTGGACAGCAAATAAGGCTCTAGATGTTGGTATGATAACAGGGTTATTTGAAGCAAGTGACTTGAAGACAAAAGTAGAAGAGTTTGCAAGCCATTTGTCTACGGGCCCTACATTTGCTTATGGCAAGATCAAATCGTTATTAGATTCTGGAACTCAAAATAACTTTCTTGCTCAACTTCAACAAGAAAAAGAAGCGGGTTTGTTGTGCGGTCGAACAGAAGATGGGAAAGAAGCAATCAAAGCATCGATTGAAAAACGAAAACCAAAGTTTGTAGGAAAATAAGAAATATGGATTTTCAGCTTTCAGAAGAACAAGAATTGTTGGTTAAGTCTGTACAGGCTTTTGTGAACAAAGAGTTATTGCCTCATGAGGAAGAAGTTGACCGACAAGATATTGTTTCAGAAGATCTAGCAGCTGAACTTCGTCGTAAAGCCCAAGATGCAGGACTTTATGCATTTAATATGCCCAAAGAAGGGGGTGGACCAGGCCTAGACTTTGTTTCACAGGCACTAATAGAACGTGAATTATCTAAATGTAGCTGGGCTTTGCATGTCAATGTTGGGCGACCATCAAATATACTGATGGCTTGTCAGGGAGATCAAATAGATGAGTATTTAAAGCCTTGTGTAGCAGGAGATAAAGTGGACTGTTTTGCGCTAACTGAGCCTGGGGCAGGTTCTGATGCTAATTCTATTAGCACCAAGGCAAATAAAGATGGTGATGATTTTATATTGAATGGGTCCAAGCATTTTATTAGTCATGCAGGAGAAGCCGATTTTGTAATTCTATTTGCTGTAACAGGTACGCACGAACATCAAAAAGGACATACTCGTAATGAAGTGACCGCATTTTTAGTAGACTCTAATAGTAAAGGGTTAACCATTAGGCGTGGTCCAAAATGTGTAAGTAATAGAGGTTATCATACCTTCGAGTTATTTTTTGATGACTGTAGAATCTCTTCAAAGAAAGTATTAGGTGAAGTTGGTAAAGGTTGGAGTGTTGCCAATGAATGGCTGACAGCTGGTCGAGTAATGGTTGCAGCAAATTGTGTAGGCCAAGCACAAAGAGCATTGGATGCATCAATTTCTTGGTCTGCAGATCGCAATCAATTTGGTAAACCCATTGGAACAAACCAAGGCATCTCCTTTAAATTGGCTGACATGGCAACTGAAATCAGAGCTGCAGATTTACTGACATTGCATGCTGCACAGAAGATGGATCTTGGCACGATGACAGATGCAGATGCTGGCATGGCAAAATTATTTGCAAGTGAGGTATTAGGAAGAGCAGTTGATGAAGCAGTTCAGATTTATGGTGGCATGGGTTTAATGGATGAAGCTCCAATAGAGAGAATGTGGAGAAATGCTAGAATTGAACGCATATGGGAAGGCACATCAGAAATTCAGAGGCACATTATATCGCGTGAGTTGCTAGGCCCATATCTGAAACGATAATATGAAAAAAATAGAGAACCTTCGACGTCTTATGGCGCCTTCAAGTGTTGCATTTTTTGGAGGTAAATCGATGATTGGAGCAGTACAACGCTGTCGTCAAGGAGGTTTCCAAGGCGATGTTTGGTTAGTTAATCCGAAACACAGTGAAATAGATGGAGAACCTTGTTTCAATTCTGTTGCTGGCTTACCAGGCATTGTTGATGCAGCATTCGTAGGAACTAACAATGAAACCACAGTCTCTATTGTCGAACAATTAAATAATGCTGGTGCAGGTGGAGTTGTTTGTTATGCATCTGGATTTGCAGAAGCTGGTGAGACGGGTAAGAAAATGCAAAATGAGCTTATTAAAGCTAGTGGAGATATGGCTCTTCTTGGTCCCAATTGTTATGGACTTTTAGATTACTTACATAACTCCGCTCTATGGCCAGTTGCTCATGGCGGTAAGCAAGTAGAAAAAGGAGTTGCAATTTTAACTCAAAGTGGGAATTTTGCTTACAATCTTTCTATGATCGATCGATCTTTACCTACTGCTTATTTAATAAGTGTTGGTAATGAAGCCTCGCTTGATATGGCAGACCTAATAGAAGCATTATTAGATGAGCCGCGTGTTACTGCCATAGGATTACATATGGAAGGCTTGAATAACGTAAATTCTTTTGCGAAAGCAGCTATGAAGGCTCTAAAAAAAGGCGTTCCAATTATTGCTATGAAAACTTGTACCTCATCAATAGGAGCTGAACTCGCTATAGGTCATACAAGCTCACTTGCTGGCACAGATGAGTTATATAACGCGCTATTTGACCGTCTCGGCATTATACGTGTGAGTGGACCGGTAAGCTTTATGGAGACTATGAAAGTTGCAACATGTGGTCAGCTACCTAAAGGATCAAAAGTTGCAGCCCTTGCTTGTTCTGGAGGGGATGCTGCTTTAATTGCAGATTATAGTGAAATTAATAATTTACAGCTGCCTCAGTTAAATCAGAAACAAAAAGAAAAATTTCAAACTGTTCTACCAGAGTTTGCCAATATTGCTAATCCATTAGATTTTACGACAGTAATTTGGGGTAATGAGAGTGCCTTAAGGACTTGCACTGAGACAATGTTGGATAGCGATGTTGATTTTGGTTTTTTAATCTTGGATTATCCTACAGAAGAATCAGGTGAACGTGAGCAGTGCGATTTGATGGCTGATGTTTTTCAACAAACATTGATGAAACTTGGTTTGCCAGGTGCAGTAGCATCATCTTTTCCAGAGCTAATGCCTAAGGCTACTCGAGATAGATTACATAGTCATGGTATTCCAGCATTACAAGGCGTTGAAGATGGTCTAGCTGCTATTGCAAGAGTAATGCAATACAATATTTGTCGAGAGCAGATACTTACTCAATCAGATGGTGCTGATCAAATATTAATACCAGGTCCTATCAATACTGATGGAATTTCTATCGATGAATGGGAGAGCAAGAAACAACTTTCAGAGTATGGACTTAAGATACCTGATGGTCGATTAGTAAATAAGGATCAGGTTAAGGAAGCTGCAGAAGAGCTAGGTTGTCCTGTAGCTATCAAAATTGCTAGTCATGAAATACAACACAAAACAGAAATGGGAGCTGTATCCATAAATATTAATTCACCTGAAGAGGCTGTTAAAGTTGCAGAAGAAATGGTTGAAAAGGTAAGTGGTAGTCATCCTAATCTTGATACCAAAAATCTACTTGTTGAGAAGATGTCAAAGAAACCAGTAGCAGAATTATTAATTGGCATTAAGAGAGAACAGGGCTTTGGTTTTGCTCTTGTTATTGGTTCTGGAGGAACTATGGTTGAATTATCACAAGATACAACAACCTTATTATTACCTACGAACAAAGAAGCAGTAGAGCAAGCCTTAAAGAAATTAAAGATTGCTAAAGTATTAGAAGGTTTTCGAGGCCAAGCTTTAGGAGATATAGAAAGTACAGTTAAAGCTATAATGGCTGTTGCCAAGTATGCTAATGCCAAAGCTGATAGTTTGTTAGAACTTGATGTTAATCCATTAATGGTTATGAATGACGGCGCAATAGCAGTAGATGCATATATCCGATTAGCTTCTAAAAACTAAAGATAAAATTATTTATTACTTATAGTTGATATTAGTTTATCAATATCATCTGAAACTGTATTCCATGCGGTAACAAATCTGACAGATTTACCATCGAGCTCATCTTCACTTACATTGTATCCTTCAGCATTAAGAAGATCGATTATCGAACTAGGAAGATGAACAAAAACTTCATTTGATTGAGTGGGGTAAGCTAATTTAATATCAGGGAAGCTTGCTAGACCTTCACTTAAAAGTTTTGCCATGGCATTGGCATTACGAGCATTGCGCAGCCATACATCATTGGATACATAAGCTTCAAGTTGAGCAGAAATGAAACGCATTTTTGAGAGCAGCTGCCCGGATCTTTTATGAAGATATGGGAAATTTCCAACTAATTCTGGTTTAAAAAATACAACTGCTTCTGCAGTGAGACAGCCGTTTTTTGTTCCACCAAAGGATAATACATCAATACCAGATTTCCAGGTCATCTCTGCAGGACT
>CABWZX010000041.1 GCA_902510025.1 uncultured Pelagibacteraceae bacterium
CTTGTGTGCCCTTATCATGCTTGGAGTTTTACCAATGAAGGAAAATTACAAGCTGCAAGATATATGCCAGATGATTTCAATCGTGAAGATTGGGGTCTTAGAACTTGTCATATCAAAATTTATCAGGGACTAATTTTTCTTAACTTAAGTATTACTGAACCAATTAATTTTGATGAGTTTATTAAACCATTACAGCCAATGCTTGAAATGCATCAACCCGGAACTGCAAAAATAGCTGTTAGAAAAAAATATCCAACCGCAGCAAATTTTAAATTAGTAATTGAGAACTTTACTGAATGTTACCACTGCGGCCCATCTCATCCTGAGCTTTGCGCTATTCATGAAAAAGATTGGGTATATACAATGGGTGGCGGACAAGGTACTGCGCCAGAAAAAGATACAGAAGAATATTTAGAAAAGATTAAGCCCTGGATTGAAGATTGTAAGAAGAGAGGCCTGCCAACAGATACTTACTTAGAAGAAGAAGAGCCTTTTGAACAAGGCATTAACCGCTATGCAGATCGTACTCCAATTGGTAATGGACATCTTTCTCAAACTAAAGATGGGAAACCTGCCTCAACACTTATGGGTAAGTTTGATAAATTTGACGGTGGTTTAACCCAAATTAGTTTTAATCCATTTGGCTGTTGTTATTTTACAAATGATTTTGGAATTATGTTTTCTTTTAAACCAAAATCTCTCAATGAGACTGAGGTCGAATTAATTTGGTTAGTTAACCAAGATGCCAAAGAGGGTGTTGATTATAAAACTGAAGATATTAAATACATCTGGGATGTTACAACTGTTGCTGATACACGAATTATTGAAAATAATCAGAGCGGTCTTTTATCTCAAGCATATTCACCAGGTGTTTTATCAAGAAATGAGTCTGGGATAACATATTTATATAATTGGTATATAAATAGTATGAATACATCTCGTTAATTTTTATGGGTCGATTATATAATAAAGCAATTTATAATTTTGACGAACCAGTCAAAAGTTATTGGGAAGATATTAGTTCTCCAGATCAATCCAATTTTCCAACATTAGTTGGAGATCATGAATGTGAAGTTGCAGTTATAGGTGGTGGATTTACAGGAATATCAACTGCTTACCATTTGGCAAAGAATTATAATTGTGATGTAAGATTGCTAGAAGCTGGACATATGGGTTGGGCAAGTTCTGGAAGAAATGCAGGTTTTGCATGTATACCAGCTACCAAGCTATCAATAAATCAACTTTTTAAGACCTATGGAGAAGATGAAACAAAGTTGTTTTTTAAATCTCAAATTGAGGGAGTTGATTTGCTTCAAGAAATTATAAATGAACATAATATAGATTGTGAACAAGCAGGGAGCGGAAATTATGATGTTGCCCATCATCCAACTGCAGTTGATGAATTGAAATCATGGGGAGATGATTTACAAAAACATTTTGATATAAAGACCAAATGGATTCAGCAAGAAGAATTCGATGAAATAGGTCATCAATCTACTGAACAATTTGGAGCAATATGGATGGAGCCAGGGTTTGCAATGAATCCTATGGCATTTTTATCTGGCTTTGCAAATGCGGCACATAATTTTGGTGCAAAACTACATGCTCGTTCTAATGTAATAAAGTGGGAAAAAAATGAAGGATTTCATAAGTTAATTACAAAAGAAGGTTCTTTAAAAGCTAAAAAAGTTGTGATGGCTACCAATGGTTATACAGACGAGTCTCTGCATAAAAGTTTTGCTAAAAGAATTATGCCGGTGCTTTCAAATATAATTATAACTCGAGAAATGTCAGATGAAGAATTTGATCTTCAAAATTATAAAACTTTAATTCCAATCTGTAATAGTAGAGAGATCTTATATTATTATAGAAGAATGCCTTCAAATAGAATGTTATTTGGGACACGGGGGGATACATTTGGAGATCCAAAAAGCGCTCTTAAAATGAAAGAATACATGACGAAATGTTTTAGGGGAGTGTTTCCTCACTGGAATGATATTGATATCGAATACTATTGGAGAGGTACTATTGTTTATACGAGAGACTGGACACCTTCAGTTGGCTCGCTTGAAGATGATCCAAGTGTTTACTTTTCATATGGATATAGTGCTAATGGAAATAATACTACCGTGTATTGCGGCAAAAAATTATCTGAACTGATTTGTGCATCTAATAGTGGAGAAGTAAATCTACCTGCGATCTATAAAGGTCTTTCACCTAAATTTCCATTTGCCTCTATGCGTCTCTGGGGGCTTAGATTCATGCTCTCTTATTATAGATATTTCGAACAAAATAAGCGCGAATTATAATTTGCAAGCATTATCCATATAACATACTATTTTTTATATGCTTAAATGGTGGAAAAGTTTTTATTCAAAAAGTGATAATGCAAAAGCTTATGTTCTACTATCTCCTGCATTAATACTTGTAGTTATAGGTATGGCAGTCCCATTGATTGCTGTGTTTTCAGTCAGTTTTACTACTCAAGCTTCATTTGTAATAGACTACACACCTACCTTCGATCGCTATATTGAATTTATGGATACAAGCACTAGAACTGGCAATGTCCTTACAACTTTATTGGGAAGGTCTCTTTCTATTTCATTTCTAGTTGCATTCTTTACTTTAATTACAACTTATCCAGTAGCCTACTATGTCGCATTCTATGTAAAGAAAAATAAAATGCTTTGGCTTGTGCTTATGACTCTACCTTTTTGGACATCGTACTTACTTAGAGTATTTGCATGGAAATTAATTTTGGGACACGGAGGTGTTATCAATGCAAGTCTAATGACAGTTGGATTTATTGATGAGCCTCTGGGTTTTCTTATGTATAGTCAAACGGCTGTTGTGATTACTTTAGCACATGCATGGGCAGCTTTTGCACTTTTACCACTTTATGTAAGCTTAGAAAAAATAGACCATTCTCTTATTGAGGCATCATATGATCTTGGATGTACAAAATTTGAAACGTTTTGGAGAGTTGTATGGCCTCTTAGTTTGCCTGGAGTTATAGGAGCTGTATTAATTATATTTATTCCTACAGTTGGAGACTACGTAACTCCTGCCTTGGTAGGGGGAACTGAAGGTCGAATGCTTTCCAATATGATTCAGACATACTTTGGTAGGGCTAATAATTTTCCTTTAGGTGCAGCATCTGCTGTAATTATGCTCATTAGTGTTGCACTGATTACATTTGCAGTAAATGTTGTGACAAAAAGGTTAACTCAGAGGTTGTAGTTATGAACTTAACAAAAAATAGAACTTTATATATTTATGTGCTCCTCTACTTTGCTTTTCTTTATATTCCGGTGATGTTTCTTCCTTTATTTTCATTTAATGAAGGAATTCATATGGCTTTCCCTTTAAAGGGATTTTCAACGCAACACTATGAAGATATGTGGAATTCGCCGCAGTTATTTGATGCTTTAGGAAACAGTATTTACGTTGGAGTGGTCTCAAGTTTAATAGCTACAATGCTCGCTTTTTTTGCTTCCAGGGCATTTACGAAATATAAATTTTGGGGTCAATCACTTTCTTATGGTGCGATATTAACTCCATTTTTAATTCCAGAAATCATACTCGCTATTGCACTATTGGTTATTTGGGTTTCTATAGGTCTACCTCTTGGATTAACGCCTATTATCATTGGTCACGTTCTTTTTTGCACTCCTTTCTGTATGATTATACTGATTGCAAGAATGGAAGGGTTTGATAATCACCTTGAAGAGGCTTCACGAGATCTTGGTGAAGGGGTATTGATGACTTTCTGGCGCGTTTCATTTCCTATTTTATTACCGGGTCTGATTGCTGCTTTTCTTCTTGGAT
>CABWZX010000042.1 GCA_902510025.1 uncultured Pelagibacteraceae bacterium
AACTGTTTTGGAATAATCATATCAGTATCGATATTTACCATAGGTAGTGGAATCGCGTTGCTTTTTATTTTTTTAAATTTTTCCATTATAAATCCCTACAATCTGAAAGTTTGCCATTAATAGCTGCCGCTGCAGCCATTGCTGGACTCATTAAATGTGTTCTTCCTCCTCTACCTTGTCTACCTTCAAAGTTTCTATTAGAAGTTGAAGCACATCTTTCTTGTGGTTGAAGTTTATCAGCATTCATAGCAAGACACATAGAGCATCCAGGATCACGCCATTCAAATCCAGACTCAATAAATATTTTATCAAGCCCTTCTTCTTCAGCTTGTTTTTTAACTAATCCTGAACCTGGAACTATGATTGCATTTACATGATCAGCAACCTTTTTTCCATCAGCAATCTTAGAAACAGCTCGTAGATCTTCAATTCTTCCATTTGTACAAGAACCAATAAAAACTTTATCAACTTTTATGTCCTTCATTTGAGTATTTGGTTCCAGCCCCATATATTCAAGTGCTCTAATCATTGATTTTCTTTTTTCTTCATCACCTTCATTCTTTGGATTTGGCACTGATCCATCAATTGCTACAACATCTTCTGGACTAGTTCCCCAAGTAACTTGAGGAATAATATTTTCTGCATTAATAGATATAGTTTGATCATATTGTGCGCCCTCATCAGTCGCTAAAGATCTCCAATGTTGAGCAGCTTTCTCATAGTCATTCTCACTTGGAGCCAGAGGTCTACCTTTTATATACTCAATAGTTTTTTCATCTGGGCTAATTAATCCTGCTCTCGCACCAGCCTCAATAGACATATTGCAAACAGTCATTCTTCCTTCCATAGAGAGAGATTTTATTGCATTTCCAGTATATTCAATAACATAGCCTGTTCCGCCTGCAGTTCCAATTGTCTGAATAATCTTTAGAACAATATCTTTTGCCGTTACTCCTATTGGCAATTCTCCTTGAATATCAATTCTCATATTCTTGGCTTTAGTTTGAATCAATGTTTGAGTAGCTAAAACATGTTCTACTTCTGATGTTCCTATGCCCCATGCTAATGCTCCAAATGCGCCATGAGTTGAAGTGTGACTATCGCCACAAACAATCGTCATTCCAGGTTGAGTAAATCCTTGTTCAGGACCAATGATATGAACAATGCCTTGCCTATTATCGTTCATGGAAAGATAAGTAATTCCATGATCAGCACAATTTTGCTCTAATGTTTCAACTTGCAATTTTGATTCTGGATCGGCAATTCCCTTATCACGATCCATAGTAGGAATATTGTGATCTGCTGTTGCTAATGTAAATTGTGGTTGCCTTACAGGCCTTCCAGCAATCTTTAACCCTTCAAAAGCTTGAGGGCTCGTTACTTCGTGAACTAAATGTCTATCTATATAAATAATAGAAGTACCATCATCATTATTAGTGACTACATGGTCATTCCATATTTTATCGTATAAAGTTTTTGGGCTACTCATAGTTAAGCAATATTAAAAAAAATTGATTGAAAAAAAGAGTGTCTATTCTTTAGACTCTTCAGGAGTATCATTTTTTGTTTCAGTATCGCTGGTTTCAGGAGAAGATTCATCTTCTTTTGGTTCGTCTGTAGCAGATTCCTCTGAAACACTTTCTTGGCTCTTCAACTCTTCAGAGCTTTCTGTATCCTCTTGAAGATATTCTTCTTCAAGAACCTCTTCATTCTCATCAATATATAAACTTGCAAGGTCTGGCTGCTTCTTTCTAATTCTCTCAACAATTCTTGCTTTTTTACCCGTAAGATCTCTAAGATAGTAAAGTTTTGCTCTTCTAACTTGACCAGTTCGAACTACAGATATGGAATCAATTGTTGGACTAAATATAGGAAACACTCTTTCTACCCCTTCTCCAAAAGAAATCTTTCTTACGGTAAAAGATGAGCTTAATCCTCTATTTTTCTTGGCAATGCAAACACCTTCAAAACCTTGAACTCTCTCTCTCGTTCCCTCACGCACTTTAACATTCACACGAACGGTATCCCCTGGGTGAAATTGGGGAAGTTTCTTGCCTTTTACCAAAGACTTAATCTGATCTTTCTCAAATTGTTCAATAATATTCATGATTTGCCTCGCCACGTGTTTTAATACTTTATTCCTTTATTGTCTTGTTTTTTTTGTATTTTTTCCATAAATCTGGACGGATTTTTTTTGTTAGTTTCTCAGCCATATCTGTCCGCCAAAGAGCTATTTTCTTATGATCCCCACTAAGCAAAACTTCAGGAATTTCAAGGTTATTCCAGACCTTGGGCCTAGTATATTGAGGAAATTCTAACAGATAGTTATTAAAACTTTCTTCTTTTGAAGAATCCTTATGACCTAAAGCTCCCGGTAATAATCGTACAGTAGATTCGATCAATGCCTGAGCAGCAATTTCACCGCCAGCGAGAACAAAATCACCAATGCTATATTCATCCACTTTATAGTGTTCAGATATTCGTTCATCAACACCTTCATAACGACCACAAAGTAAGATCATCCCATCCTTCTTTGATAATTGATTAATTTTATTTTGTGTAAGAGGTTTACCTCTTGGAGATAAATATATAAGTGGAATTTTTTTTCGATCCTTTACATTTTTGTATGCGCTATTAATTGCTTTACCCAATATATCAGCTTTTAAAATCATTCCTGGCCCACCACCAGCAGTTGTATCATCTACACTCTTATGTGCTCCTTTAGAAAAATCTCTTGGATTTATTGTTTTTAAAGACCAAATCTTATTCTTTAAAGCTTTTCCTATAACACCTATTTTTAAAAATCCCGGAAATGATTCAGGAAATATTGTTATAACTTTAACTTTAAAATTTTTTTTCATTCCATATAGCCTTCAATATTTTTAACTTTTATAAGATTGTTTTCTATATCCACAATATCAATGCAATTTTTATTAAATGGGATAAAAATTTTTTCTTTTTTTTGTTTTAAATCTATTTCAATTATATCATTTGATCCATAATTAGAGACCGATACAACTCTGCCAATATTATTATCGCTTTCATCGAGAACAGATAGATCCATTAAATCATGATAATAAATATTTTCTTTATTATTAATCTTTGGCAACTGATCAGAAAAAATATAAATATAATTTTTAATAATCTTATCTACTTCTGTCCTGCTTTTAATACTTTCACAAGAAACTAAAAATCCATTTGGAATTGATTTATGTTTATTTAACGTAACTCCCTTATCTTGATCTCCTATGTATACCGCTCCATATGTAAAAAAGTTATTTGGTTCTTCAGTATAAGTTTGGATTTTAAACTGACCATTTAAGCCGTGAGCAGCCCTCACTTGACCAATAACAACCTTCTTTGTCAT
>CABWZX010000043.1 GCA_902510025.1 uncultured Pelagibacteraceae bacterium
GCTTGGGTGGCAATCACAGATTCAAATCAAGACAATGGGTGTAGGCCGAATAGTTTCCATGTGTTTTCATGCATTGTGAACAATGACAGTTCATAACATGACGAAGTTTGCTCTTTACTTTAATTTTAATACCTCCGCACTCACACTCAGCAGTTTTAAAACTAATCTTTTTTGTCATCATGTATATTCTAACAATTTATGAGAAGAGATGTAGTAGGAAAAATTGTTATTTATTCATTCTGTTTTCTACCAAATCATCGACGACTGCTGGTTCGGCAAGTGTTGAAGTGTCACCTAAATTACTGTAATCATTTTCCGCAATTTTCCGCAATATTCTTCTCATTATTTTACCTGATCTAGTTTTTGGTAATCCTGGTGCCCATTGTATTAGATCTGGCGATGCAATTGGTCCTATTTCTTTTCTTACCCATGCAACGAGTTCTTTATATAATTCATCAGATGTTTGTTCGCCTGCATTAAGTGTAACGTAGGCATATATTCCCTGACCTTTAATATCATGTGGGTATCCAACCACAGCTGCTTCACTTACTTTAGGATGAGCAACTAAAGCGGATTCTACTTCAGCTGTTCCCATACGATGACCTGAAACATTAATCACATCATCTACACGTCCTGTAATCCAATAGTAGCCATCTTCATCTCTTTTACATCCATCCCCTGTAAAATATTTTCCTTCGAATTGTGAGAAATAAGTTTCAATAAATCTTTGATGATCACCATATACAGTTCTCATTTGTCCAGGCCATGAATCTGCAAGACATAAAGATCCTTCACATGCACCTTCTAAAATATTTCCTTCAGCATCAAGAATCTCTGGTTGAATTCCAAAGAAAGGTTTAGTTGCTGAACCAGGTTTTTGTGCAATCGCACCTGGTAGTGGAGTAATTAAAATTCCACCCGTTTCAGTTTGCCACCATGTATCAACAATTGGACACTTGCCATCACCGACAATATTGTAATACCACATCCATGCTTCAGGATTAATTGGTTCACCAACCGTTCCTAAAAGTTTTAAACTCGATCGACTTGTTTTTTTTACTGGATCTTCACCCTCACGCATTAGTGCACGAATTGCAGTAGGCGCAGTATAGAAAATATTAATTTTGTGTTTGTCTACCACTTCCCAAAATCTTGAAGCATTAGGATAATTGGGAACACCTTCAAACATTACAGTGACGGCACCATTAGCTAGTGGTCCATAGACAATATAACTATGACCAGTTACCCAGCCAACATCAGCAGTACACCAATAAATATCACCAGGTTTGTAATCAAAAACATATTGATGTGTCATTGATGCATAAACCATATAACCACCAGTTGTATGCATGACACCTTTTGGCTTGCCGGTAGAGCCTGATGTATAAAGAATAAATAAAGGATCTTCGGCGCTCATTTCTTCTGGAGGACAATCATCAGAGGCACCTTCAGTTAATTCATGGTACCAAACATCTCTGCCTTCTTCCCAACCTGTTTCGCCACCTGTTCGTTTTACAACGATGCAGTGTCTTACACCCCCTGCAATTGCCATAGCTTCGTCAGTATTTTTCTTAAGGGGTATAGGTTTGCCACCACGCACACCTTCATCGGCAGTAATCACAATATCAGATTTACAATCACTGATCCGACCAGCAAGTGAGTCAGGAGAGAATCCACCAAAGACGACAGAATGTATCGCACCGATTCTTGTACATGCCAACATTGCATAAGCTGCTTCTGGTATCATTGGCATATAGATCGTAACGCGGTCTCCTTTTTTAACACCAAGAGATTTCATTCCATTTGCGAGTTTTGAAACTTCTTTATGTAATTCAGCATATGTAATGTTTTTAGAATCTTTAGGATCATCACCTTCCCAAATGATAGCAGTTTGATCTGCTTTATCTTTTAAATGTCGATCAATACAGTTTGCTGAAGCATTTAACGTTCCGTCGTAATACCATTTGATTGAAAAATTATCTTTTAGATAAGATACATCTTTGACTTTAGTGTATGGTTTAATCCATTCAATTCTTTTACCGTGTTCATTCCAAAACTCTTCATTGTTGCTAAATGATTTTTCGTACCAATCATTATATTGGTCAGAATTAATTTGTGCACTTGAAGACCAATCATCACTTACTTCAAATTTTTCATTATTACTCATATAAAATATCTTATTTGATACCTCCAAGATTGCAAATAATAGTCCAGGACTTCTTGTCGATTGGCATTACGGACAACCTTGATTGCTTTACCAAAGCGAGATGAACTAATCTTTTATCATCTTTAATTTGTGCAAGATTAACTCTTTTTTTTAATGGTTTTACTGCACTCACACTTACCATTCCAAATCTTCCAGATTTATCTGTAGGGTCAGGGTGGTATTCTTTAACCACCTTAACAACGCCGACAATATCTCGCTCTTTTACTGAATGATAAAAAAAACAAAGATCTCCTTTCTTCATTTTTTTCATATTATTTGATGCTTGATAATTTCTTACGCCATCCCAACCTTCACCTTTGGCACCGGCTTTTATCTGTTGTTCCCATGACCATGTTTCAGGTTCAGATTTCATTAACCAATACTGCATCTAATTGTTTTCCCTTATTTTATTCAACTTTTGAATCATTGGTGTTTCATAATGCTCCATTTTTAAAAAATATGTGCCATAAAAAGCGCAATATATTTATTTTAATTATTTTGAATTTTCAAAATAGGCTTTTATTATCTTTTTTGTTTTACTTAACCTGTTTTGTTTGATAAACAAAATTAGTCACTAACTTAAATTTATGTTTCTTTAGAACTGCAACAAAGTCTTTGTTAAAAGTTGAACTACATAAATATTCAAATTTAAATTTTACAAAATTCTTCTTTAATATTTTACGAACTAATTCATTACCGTCATTTGCAAATAAAATAATTTTTATTGCTCCTATTTTTTTTAATTGCACAGAGGTATTTTTACCAATCACAATAAACTTAGATTGTTTAATTGTTTTTTTATTTTTTAAAATATTAATAGCTTGTACAGCTTGAAGACTTGCAATAATAAATATTTTATTCTGTTCATATACAATTTTTTTATTTAGGTAATGAAAAGTTAATAGAGGGAGTTTTAACGTATCTACTTTTTTCTTTTTTAGTATTTTTTCAAGTTTAAGGTTTTCTTTTTTAGGGCGTGTAATTAAAATCATCTTTTAATATATCTAGTTCATTAATTTTATCTTGACCAATTTGATCAATAATTTTTTTTCCCAATTGTTGTGCAAGCAATAAATTATTTTCTATCTTACCAG
>CABWZX010000044.1 GCA_902510025.1 uncultured Pelagibacteraceae bacterium
CTCTACTTGAATCTGTTGAAGAAAATAAATTTCCCAAATTATAAAAGGTAGTAATGAAAAAAATGATAATTAAAACTATTTTTTTCATTTTAGATCCTTAAGGATTGGCAGGATAGTATCATCGAGTTCTGAAATATGAATTGGACCAATATGTTTATAAATGACCTTACCATTATGAATAATGAATGATTCAGGAATCCCATAAACGCCCCAATCAATTCCTGTTCTTCCTTGCTCATCGATGCCCACATTGATATAGGGATTTCCTAATTCATTAATAAAATTTTTTGCTTCAATTGGATCATCTTTATAATTGATCCCATATATTTCAACTCCTTCAAGCTTTGACAAAAGCATTAACACGTCGTGCTCAGCTCTACATGGGACGCACCAAGAAGCAAAAATATTAACTATTTTGGGGGTTTTAGAGTAAAGAACTGAACTATTAAAATTTTCTTTGTTTCCAAAAAGACTTACTAGAGAAAATTCTGGTACCTCTTTTCCAATGATAGGTGAAGATAATTTTGATGTATCATTACTTAGTGAAAAAAAGAAAAATAAGCAAATAAATACAGTAACTATAATAGGCAGAAAATAAATAATTCTATTTTTCATCTTATTAACTCTTAATCCTATAAATTATAGAAAACAACCCTCCAACAATAATCATAAATACCCCAAGCCAAATAAAATTCATAAATGGTTTTACATGAATTCTAACACTTATTGAATCTTGATACTGAGGAACATTCATTACAATGTACATGTCACTAAATAAACCATGAACTATACTAGTCTCGGAAGTCACGGTTGGAGGATTATCATAAAACCTAATTTCAGGTGTAAATTGTTTAACGGCCTTATTATCTTCTAGGAGGCTAAATACCGCTTGAATTGAATTATAATTCTCTCCTTCAACTTGATTTACCTTCTCAAACATAAATTGGTGATTTTGTAACTCTAAGATATCCTTAACTTTAGCATCATATATTTTTTCTTCCGAATAAGTTGCATTTGCAATTACTGAAAAAATAAATAAGCCAAACCCTGCGTGTGACAAAGTTTTACCTAAAATTGACTTAATAAAAAAATTATTTTTAGAAAACTTAATACCTGAAAAAAAAGTTGTAACAATCAAAGAAAAGCTCAAAAATAAAATGATCACTTGAGTAATAGAGAAAAGATCAAAATATAAACTAATCGCAAATGCTAAAGTGAGACTAAAGATTAATGAATATTTTATTTTAGCTAATGCCTGGTTGATAGAACCTTCAGCCCAACCTACTAATGGAGTAATCGTCATAAAAATAAGTAACAAAAATACAATAGGTGCAATTGTCATCACATAATATTGTGGACCAACGGTTAAACTTTTTTCTAAAATTAAATCAATGAACAAAGGATATATTGTACCAAGAAAAACAATAAAGAGGATTGTTAATAACAACCAATTGTTAACGAGTATGCCAGACTCTCTGCTGATCACTCTAAATGAACTAGGCTTTTCCATTGTTCCACCTTTCGAAGCAAAAAGACTAAATGAAAAAAGTAGAACTATGGCAAGAAACAATAGGATAAATAAGCCTCTCCCCGGATCTGAAGCAAAAGTATGAACTGAGTTTAAAATTCCTGATCTAACCAAAAATGTTCCAATTAAACTTAATGAAAACGTCAAAATCGAAAGTAATATTGTCCAAGACTGAAGAGTATCTCTTTTTTCTAATACGATAATACAATGTAATAGGGCTGTAGCCGAAAGCCATGGCATTAACGACGCATTTTCTACTGGGTCCCAAAACCAAAAACCTCCCCATCCCAATTCATAATATGCCCAGAAAGATCCAAGAGCTATTCCAAGTGTTAAAAATATCCAAGCAATTAAAATCCAAGGTTTTAAGGCTGAAGCCCATTCTTTATCAACTTTATTATTTAACATTCCCGCAATTGCAAAACTAAAAACTAAAGAGAATCCAACGTAACCTACATATAATACTGGAGGATGAATCGCTAAGAGAGGATCTTGCAAAATAGGATTTAGTCCTAAGCCTTGTGAAACATCTTCTTTCAATAAAATAAAAGGGCTCGACATCAATAAGCAGAATGAGAGAAAACCTAGTATTAAAAAACTTTGATTAGCTATTATTTTATTTCTTAACTTAATATCTGATGAATTACTAATAGCATAAAAAAAATTGAATATAGTTAAAATCAAAATCCACATCAATAAACTACCTTCATGATTTCCCCATGTGCCAGAAAGTTTATATAAAAATGGTTTTTCAGTATGAGAATTAGAATAAACTATTTGAAAATCAAAATTTGAAGTTAAGAAAACATAAATAAGAATTAAAAATGAAAAAAGACAGGAAATAAGCTGTACCATTGATAGTAAAAAATGGTTTCCTATAACTGATTCATATTTGCTGAAAAAATAACGCATTTGGAAAAGTGATACAGCAAAACAAATAACAAGAGAGAAAGTAGCTACAAAGCTTAATGTCAAACTCATTGACCCTGCCATTTACCATCATCCTTTAATGCATTTATAACTTCGGGTGGCATATAATTTTCATCATGCTTAGCAAGAACTTTATCAGCTCTAAATAAAGTTTCCCGAACATAAGAACCTTCTACAACGACGCCCTTTTCTTCAGCGAATAAGTTCGGCAAAATACCTTGGAAAATAACATTAATTTCATTCACCTTGTCTGTAATTATAAAAGAGAAATTTTTCGATCCATCATTATTTATGGAATCTTTTTTGACCAAACCTCCAACTCTCATTATTTTTTTTTCACTAATTTCCATTTGTGATAACTCAGTTGGAGTATAAAAATAAACAATATTGTCCCTTAAATTAAGAATAATTATAAGAACAGCTACAATCAATATCAGTAGGCTAAGTAATATTTTAATTAATCTATTTTTAACTGCTTTAGTCACTTTTCTTTAATAATTTATCTAGCTGTTTTTGTTTTTTATTGAGTTTAAGAGAATTTATAAAAAACAGATAGCCTAATATTATGAATGCAAATGCATATGCAGACCAAATATAAGTTCCATATCCATTCATTAAAATAAACTCACTCATACTTCACTTAACCTAACCATTTTTTGATCAATTATTTCAATTCTTAATTTAATAAGAAACACAGTAATCAGAAAACACATATAACCAAGGGTCATTATAAGAAGAGGAATTAACATATTAATATCAATGCTTGGTGCAGATAATTTTGAAATAGTTGCAGGTTGATGCAAAGTATTCCACCAATCTACAGAAAATTTTATA
>CABWZX010000045.1 GCA_902510025.1 uncultured Pelagibacteraceae bacterium
AGTTTACTTTGTCATCACTGTGGATTCAATCTTAATACTTTTTCTTTGTGTTGCCCTGCATGTAACAATGACAACAAAGAGTTTATAGATTACGGGGTGGGTGTAGAGAAAGTATATACTGAGATATCTCGGATATTTCCTTCAGCACGAATTTGTTTATTTTCAAGTGATCATATTAATTCACAAGAAGAGATGTCAAAAAAGATAGAGCAAATAATAGACTATAAGTTTGATATTATAATTGGAACGCAAATGATTACGAAGGGATATCATTTTCCCAAACTAACATGTGTAGGAATTATTGATGCAGATATGACATTAAGAGGATCATATTTTAATTAAAGGTAAAGGGGGGAAAGAAAGAATTGTGCCAATGATGGAATATATTAAAAAAGGAATTATGGATTATATTAATGAATGTCCAAAACAAATAGGAGCTGAAGATCCACTATTTATTGGAAAGAGAATGAATAGGTTGAGTCCTAGAATTGTTCAATATGCTCTTGAAAGAATAAGAAGCTCTCTTGCTCTTCCTGAAACGGCTACTCCTCATGCTTTAAGACATAGCTTTGCAACACACCTACTTGATTCTGGTGGTGATTTAAGAACAATTCAAGAATTGTTAGGTCATAGCAGCCTGTCTACAACACAAAAATATACAAAAGTAGAAACTGCTCAACTTTACAAGGCTTACTCTAAAAGTCATCCTCTTGCTAAGAAATAAATAAAATATATATTCCTTAACTATGAATGAACCTGTTTCAAAATGGCATGAAGTTGTAAAAAATAGAGATTACAATCTTTTAACTGAGATATTACATAAAGATGTAATTTTTTATTCACCGGTAGTGTATTCTCCTCAACGCGGTAAAGATATAACCTTAAAATACCTAGCAGCTGCCTCAGAAGTTTTTAACTCTTCAAACTTTAAATATATAAAAGAAATAAATAATCAAAACTTAGCAAGCCTAGAGTTTACTCTAACGATTGAAGATACAGAGATTAATGGGATTGATCTAATTTCTTGGGACGATGCTGGCCTAATAACAGAATTTAAAGTCTTTATTCGTCCTCTACAAGGTGTAAACTTAATACATAAGCTAATGCAACAAATGTTGGATAATTTTAAAAATGTCAGTTGAATTTTTGTTTCAATATTCGGCCTTAGAACTTTTCTGGTTACTAATGCCAGTATTACTTGCAATAGCCGTTATAGAATCATTAGCAATTTATTTTTTTAAAGCTAAAGGCAAAAATGACTTTAAAGAGTGGGTGTTAAACTTAAGTATGGGAATTTTAAGTTATCCTATCAATGGAATATTTGCTTTTATTACTTTGGGTGCTCTCTTCTGGGCAAAACAATATCAAATTTATACGTTTCCATTAACTTTAAGTGCTTTGGTATTGTGTTTCATACTTGATGATTTAACTTTTTATTTACATCATAGAATTTGTCACCGCTGGCGATGGGGTTGGGGCTTACATAGAACACATCACTCTTCAGAAAGAATGGGTATTGATGTAGGTGCTAGACAACCATTTACAAAACATTTCACTGGAACTCGGATGCTAAAAATACCTCTCGTAATTATTGGATTCGATCCTGTGATGATTATATTTTGTGTTTTTATAAATGGTTATTATCAATATTTGTGCCACACTCAAACAATATATAAATTTCCGCGATGGTATGAGTACCTCTTTAATACTCCATCTCATCATAGGGTACATCATGCTAGAAATCCAAAATACCTAGACGCAAACTATGCAGGAACACTGATGATTTGGGATCGAACGTTTGGTACTTTTGTTCCTGAAGACCCCAATGAACCATGTGACTATGGTCTTGTAGTTCCAATGACAACCTTAAATCCATTAACAATATTATTTCAAGAATACGCAAATATATTTAAAGATATTTCTAAACCAGGCATCACTCTTAGAGATAGATTTATGTATTTATTCGGTCCACCAGGGTGGTCACACGATGGCAGTAGAAAAATGTCAACAGATATTAAAAGAGATTATTATCAAATAATAAAAAATAATTAATGTTACCTCCAGTACATTATGCATTGACTGAATTACTCATTGTTGCGGCCTGTATTTTCTCTGTTAACAAGCTTTCTAGAAATAATTATTATTTTGCACTATTCGGTATTGTCCTTATAGGAATTGCAGCTGCAATAGGAGCAGTTAGATTTGGCCTTATGAGCACTGAATTCATTGTCCAATTAAATAAAATATTAGCTCTTTATGCAGGAGTTTTATGTTTATCGCTTGTTGCAACACAGATAGTTTTTAATTTAAATTTTAAAATTTTAGGCTGGATAGTATTTACGCTCTCACTTCTAAGTATTGTAAGTGGATTTGTTTGGCCAAAATTACTACTTATTAAATTAATTTACTTTTGGTCAATACTTTCAATTATCTTAGTTTTATTTATCCCTGATGAAGAAATATCAAAAAGAATTGTGAAATCTATTTTAATGTCAATTTTACTAATAGGTTTTTTAACAGTTAGTAAAAGAGGGTTGCTAACAGATAGTATAGGTGCAGATCTAAGTTTTCACCTTTATCATACTTTAATAGCGATCTGGGTGGTTTCAATTAACTTTGCTGTAAAAGAAAAAAATAATTAAATATGAATTGAGCTTTTATCTACATTAAGAGCCGCTTCTTTAATTGACTCTGTTAATGTTGGATGAGCATGGCATGTACGAGCTAAGTCTTCAGCTGATGCGCCAAACTCCATAGCTACAACAAGTTCAGCTATTAAATTTCCTGCATCAGCACCTATAATATGGACACCTAGGACTTCATCAGTTTCTGAATCTGAAAGAATTTTTACAAACCCCTCAGTTTCTTGCATTACTGTTGCTTTGGCATTAGCAGTAAATGGAAACTTACCAACTTTGTATTTTACAGATAATTTTTTTAATTCCTCTTCGGTCTTTCCTACAGATGCAACTTCAGGGAAAGTATAAATTACTGAAGGTATTGTATCGTAGTTAACTTGTCCTGCCTGTCCAGATAATAACTCTGCTACTGCTACTCCTTCTTCGGAAGCTTTGTGAGCCAACATAGGTCCTTGCTTGCAATCACCGATTGCATAAATATTATTTACAGAGGTTTGGAAGTTTTGATTAGTTTGAATAAATCCGTTTTTGTCTATCTCTACACCAATATTTTCAAGATTCAAACCATAGGTATATGACCTTCTACCCATTGAAATTAAAATTTTATCACAATCAATTT
>CABWZX010000046.1 GCA_902510025.1 uncultured Pelagibacteraceae bacterium
TTTAAGTCGTTCATAATGATTAAGATGAATAATAGAGGTGTAATCCGGGTTATTTCTAACTGTAGGATAATGTGACTTTACAAAGTCAGTTGCATGTTGAACAAACTCATCTTCTTTGTTTTGGGGAACGAAAATATAGTCAGGTGCTATACAGATTTGACCTGCATTTACTAATTTTCCCATCATGATCTTATCAACGCTTTTCTTTAACTTCGCATTTGGTCCAACTATAACAGGTGATTTACCACCAAGTTCTAGTGTTAAAGGAACTAGATTAGATGCTGCTGCCTCAGAAACTTTCCTTGCAACATTGGTTGATCCTGTAAACAACAAATGGTCAAAAGGAAGTGTAGCAAAATCAGATGAGGTCTTTGGGCCTCCATTGATTACAACAACTTCTTCTTCAGTGAAAAATTTTTTTACCAATTCCTCAGTTAGCTCTGACGTCGCAGGTACAAACTCTGATAATTTCATCATTGCATTGTTTCCTGCGGCAAATATTTCAATTAATGGCGCAAGACTAAGAGTTAGAGGAAAGTTCCATGGAGAAATTACCCCTACAACACCATAAGGTTGAAATTGAACTGATGCTTTGCTGCCAAGTAAGCCAAGAGGAAAATTAGGTTTTCTTTTATCAGGCTTTGTCCATTTATGGATATGTTTTAATGCATTGTTAGCTCCAGCTATAACGGGCAAGGTATCAGCCAATAAACTTAGCTGCTCATGTCTAGTGCCAAAATCGTCTTCAAGAGTTTTATGGAATGCATCTGTATTTTCTTCTACAAGTGCTCGTATTCTTTTAATGCGATCAATTCTTTCTTTAATATCTGAATTATAGCTAGAAAGAAATCTCTTCTTAAGAATGCTCAATTTAGATTCCATTACATCCTTGCTTACCTCAGGATAGTTTTCAGAAATTCCTATATTACCCAGACCCATAATCTACCTCTATTTGATTTTGTTCCAAAAAGAATATAGATTGTAATAAATCTATTCAATATAAATTATGGCTGAACTAGTTAAATTTGAAGTAAATCAAAATAATGTAGCGATTATAACGTTAAATGACCCTACAAGACTGAACGCTCTATCTTTAGAGATGCTAAGTCAATTGCATGAGGCTATTAAAGAAATAAATGAAGGAAATACTGGCGCTAGATGTCTTGTCATTACTGGAGAAGGACGAGGATTTTGTTCAGGAGCAAACCTAGTAGATCCATCAGGAGCAAGTTCATTTAAAGATTTTAATCCAGGAGAAGCACTTGAGAAGCATTATCATCCTATGCTCAAGGATTTAAAAAATGTTAACGTTCCTCTTATTACTGCAGTCAATGGTCCCGCTGCTGGAGCTGGATGCTCCCTAGCAATATTTGGAGATCTAGTATATGCGTCTAAATCAGCTTATTTTTATCAAGCATTTAAATTTATTGGCTTGGTCCCTGATGCTAGCTCAACTTATGTTCTTCCAAGAAAAATTGGCATGGCACGTGCCATGGAACTGTCCATGATTGGAGAAAAACTACCAGCAGAAAAAGCATTATCGTGGGGGCTAATCAATGATGTGGTTGATGACAATGAACTTATGTCTAGAGCAATGAAGACGGCTACTGAACTTGCTGAAGGTCCAACAGTTGCATATAAACTTATAAGGCACCTTTATTGGGATAGTCTTTCAAATGACTTTGAATCTCAATTATCTGCTGAAGGCGCCGCTCAAACCATAGCAGGTCGAAGTGAAGACACAAAAATAGGAATTATGTCTTTTATTCAAAAAACAAAACCAAAATTTACCGGAAAATAATTTAGTTTTTATACATTGATAAAAATTTAGTAGAATAATTCTCAAAAGAGCTTGTTTCGATTGCTTCTCTTATTTCTTTCATCATGTTTTGATAAAAATAAATATTGTGCAATGAAAGCAACATTCCACCCAACATTTCTTTCGCATTAAATAAATGATGAATGTATCCAGCTGAATATTCCTTGCATATTGGGTTATCGCTACCTTCATCTAAAGATTTTTCTGAATTTTTATATTTAGAATTTCTTATATTAATAGGACCACTTGATGTAAATGCTTGTCCATTTCTTCCACTTCTGGTTGGCAGGACGCAATCAAACATATCAATGCCTCTTGATACAGCGCCAATAATATCATCTGGTTTACCTACTCCCATTAAATATCTAGGCCGATCAGAAGGTATCATTGGACATGTAAAATCAAGAACATTGAACATTTGATTTTGAGTCTCGCCAACTGCTAAACCTCCAACTGCATATCCATCGAACTCTATATCTGTTAGTGCTTTTACAGAATCTCCTCTTAAATCTTCAAAAACACTTCCTTGAACGATTCCAAAAAGTAAATTTTTGCTTTTAAATGATTTTTTACATCTTAAAGCCCAATCCATCGAAAGTTTCATTGATTTACTTGCTTCACTATGAGTTGCTGGATAAGGAGTACATTCATCAAATGCCATAACGATATCGGAGTTAAGATTTTCTTGTATTTCCATAGACCTTTCAGGAGATAAAAAAACTTCTTTGCCATCTAAATGAGATTTAAATGTTACACCTTCATCAGATATCTTTCTTAATTTAGAAAGTGAATATACTTGATATCCGCCTGAGTCAGTGAGAATTGGCATGTTCCAATTCATAAAATTATGTAACCCTCCTACATCAGCAATATTCTTATCTCCCGGTCTCAACATAAGATGGTATGTGTTTCCTAAAAGAATTTCTGATCCTGTTTCTTTAAGATCCCTAGTAAAAACTCCTTTAACAGTTCCTGCGGTCCCAACGGGCATAAAAGCAGGAGTGTTAATTTCTCCGTGGAGAGTTGATAATCTTCCTCTTCTCGCATTGCCATCAGTATGAGTTAATTTAAATTTTGTCATTCTTATATAATAAACTTACATCTCCATATGAATAGAACCGATACTTCATATCTACTGCCTTTCTATATAAATCCATAACCTTTTCTTTTCCGGCAAACGCAGATACCAATAAAAGCAATGTTGACTTAGGAAGATGAAAATTAGTTAATAATATATCTACTGTATTGAAAATAAATCCAGGTTTTATAAAGATATCGGTGTCACCTTTAAAGGGAATAATCTGACCTTTTTCTAAAGAAGCCGCTTCAAGCAATCTTAAGGTAGTTGTTCCTACAGAAATTATTTTTCCTCCATTTTTTTTACAGTTTAAAATGCGATCAACTGTT
>CABWZX010000047.1 GCA_902510025.1 uncultured Pelagibacteraceae bacterium
TCATCTCTTCTGAGAAGATATTTTCATTTGTATAAAACTCTTGTGGAAGAGTTTTACCTTCAGTGTAATTAACTAGAAGATCATTAAATTCTTTCATTGATTTTTAAGACCACAGGCCCTCTTTTTTAATATCTTCTGTGGCAAGTATAATTCCTTCTCTTAAAATCCTAACTAGCTCATCAATCTCATCTTCTTTAATAATCAATGAAGGTGACATAACACACGTATTAAAAAGTGGTCTTACAATTAACCCAAGATTCTGACAGTGAGTATTAATCCTAGAGGCTATTTCATACTGGAGATTTAGAGGATCCCTTTTTTCTTTATCAATAACACATTCAACTGCTGCCATTAATCCAGCTCCTCTTACATCACCAACAATAGGTAAATCAATGAGTTCTGAGAGTTTTGATTGAAAATATGGCGCTACCTTCTTTACATGATCTAATAAGTTATTATTTTCCATAAAGTCTAACGTTGCATGGGCTGCAGCCATCGCTACAGGATGGCCTGAATCAGTAAAGCCATTAGAAAAAATAACTTTTTCTTTATTGTCTAAATCAGCCATTAAAGCTTCAGAAATTACTACTGCACCACAAGGAACATAACCGCTAGTTATACCTTTTGCTAAAAGAATAATATCTGGTGTTACGTCAAAATGCTCTTCTGAAGACATAATATGACCCAAACGGCCAAAGCCTGTTACAATTTCATCTGAAATATATAAGATGTTATGCTTACGACATATTTCTAAAGTTTTTTTATGATAACCTTTTGGAGGAATGATAACTCCTCCAGAAGCTAATATTGGCTCGGCAATAAAAGCTGCTACTTTATCAGATCCAAGTTCTAAAATTTTATCTTCTAGCTCTTTAACTTTGATATCACAGAATTCTTCATCGGAAAGATTTTTGTCTTTTCTAAAAGGATTTGGTGAAGAAAGATGGTGGACAATATCATCAGCGAAATCAAAATTATTTTTGTCTCTTTCTTTACCTGAACATGACGCACTTAAATAGGTACTTCCATGATAAGCATCATGACGTGATATAATTAATTTCTTTTCTTTTAAACCTCTTACATTGTTATAAAACATTACAAATCTAAGAGCTGAATCAACGGCAGGTGATCCACCGCTCGTAAAGAATACTCTCTTTAAATCTCCAGGAGCATACTTAACAAGTCTCGAAGCATATGTTGTAGCTATTTCTGTAGATTCACTAAACGGACTCGCATAAGGCATTTTTCTAATCTGTTCATGTATTGCATCTGCTATTTCTTTAACTCCATGTCCAACATTAACATTCCACATGCCACCAGGCCCATCAATCATTTTGTGCCCAGTCTTATCGTAAAGATAAACTCCTTCAGACTTATCTATAAATGTTCTGTTATCTTCACCTCTATATTGAAGGTACTCCCCGGGATAGAGTATCCTGTCATCAAGCTTGTTTGTCAGATTTCTATTTGAGCTGGTAGTTTGAGATTTAACCATTTATCAATTATATCCTATATTGAACAGTCATTCAATTAACATCTTTATAGAAAAAGTCTAATTTTTGGCTATTCATATAGATCAGCGGGTACTTTATTTCGCCTTTCTGGGCTATAAAACTGTCTTTTTACTACCTTACATCGTTGCCATAGCTTCTTATATTCCAGTTCCTCAGGATGATAAATTTCAGCAAAAATATTTTCTTTTATTTTAATCCCGTAGGGTCTGCGCAGTGATGCCAATGCAATGTTTTTCTTCAAAGTTGGAGACCATAAAGCTGCCGTTACAATCCCAATATCTTCTTTTTTTTCGTTATAAATTACTGATCCATGAGCAGGTTTATCTCCATCAATATCTAAACCTACCAAACATCTTTCTGTTAAATTATTTTCTTTTTCATTTTTCAAAGCTCGTTTTCCAACAAAGTAATTCTTTTTATTTAAATGTACTAACCATCCCATTCCAATTTCATATGGTGACCTCATTCTCACTGGTCTTAAGGCATCTTCAGCAGCCATAAAATCAGTATTAGTTTGAATGAAACCTGCCTCTATTCTTGTCATTTCAAGCGCATTCATTCCAAAAGGTCTTATCTTCAAAAGACTACCAGCTTCGAATAATTTATCCCACATTGACTCTGCATTCTCAGGGTCAGTCCACAACTCGTATCCTAGGTCTCCAGTAAATCCAGTACGAGAAATTAATACCTTATAACCATCAATATTAAATTCCTTCATTTCAAATGGTTTTATGTTTTCTAAATCTTGAGCTCCATAATTTTTTAAAGTCGAACAAGATGTTGGTCCTTGTATTGACAAAGCAGCTATAGTGTCAGTTGTATCTTTAATAGAAACATCAAAGCCTTCAGCAGAATCTGATAACCAATTAAGAATTTTAACTGCACAGCACAGCATGAACTCTGTTGAAGAAAATTTAAATATTGTTCCATCATCAATCACTTTACCATCTTCGTTGCACCAGATGATGTAAGCAACAGTATTGTCTTCCATTTCAGACAAGTCTCTAGTCACAAGGTAATCTACAAAGTGATGTGCGTCAGCTCCCTTGATCTCATACTTACACATAGGAGTTAAATCCATTACAGATGTTCCATTTCTAGCTGCTGTGTATTCTAATTCTGTAGTTGAGTATTCTGTGGGGACAGTATAACCGTTCCAGTTGTACCATTTGTTTGTCCGCGAAATTAAGCTTGTTCTA
>CABWZX010000048.1 GCA_902510025.1 uncultured Pelagibacteraceae bacterium
GATGAATTAGCAGCTATTGGATTTGCTACAAATAACAATGAAATAGAAAAAATAATTTAAATTATGAATTATAACAATGAACTCAGAATAGCATTACCTAGTAAGGGTCGACTTAGAGAAGATATGGATAAACTTTTCTCCAAGAAAGGAATTATCTTTAAGAATTTAACAAGTGATAGAGATTATATTGGGTCTATTGAGGGGATTGATAATACCTTAGTTTATTTTCTTAGTGCTAAGGAAATTACTAACAGGCTCGAGGAAGGATCTATTCACATTGGATTAACTGGAGATGATTTGGTGCAGGAGAAGATTTTTAATTATGAAAAGAAAGTTTCTAAAGAATGCAAACTAAGTTTTGGAAAAGCCAATCTTGTGGTTGCCATTCCAGATTTATGGATTGATGTAATGACCATGGCTGATCTTGAAGAAGTTAGTAATATTCATCGAGGCAAGCATTCAAGAAGACTCAGAGTAGCAACTAAGTATAAAAACCTAACTAACCAATTTTTTTCTAGATACGGAGTAGTAGATTACCGTACAGTTGAGAGTCATGGCTCAACAGAAAGTGCTCCATTTAATGGGTTCTCTGAAATCATTGCAGATATTACATCTACAGGGGAAACTTTGAGGGCAAATAATCTTAGAGTTCTTGATGATGGTCTAATACTTGAGTCTTCAGCAAATATATTTAAGTCATTAACTGCTGATTGGAAAAAATCTCATAACCAATCACTTAAAAGTTTCTTAACAAAAATTGCATAAAAAAACCCGGCATAGCCGGGTTTTTTTAAAGTATATTTTGTGATGATTACATCATACCGCCCATACCACCCATGCCGCCCATATCAGGCATAGCAGGTGCAGCAGCAGCTTTATCTTCAGGTGCATCTGCAACCATTGCTTCAGTCGTAATTAAAACACCGGCAATCGATGCTGCATTTTGAAGACTGGTCCTAACAACTTTTGTAGGATCTATAATTCCAGCTTTGAACATATCAACAAATTTATCTGCTTGGGCATCATAACCTTCAGATGCAGATTTACTTTCTTTAAGTTTTCCCACGATTACTGATCCATCAACCCCAGCATTATTTGCAATTGTTCTTACAGGAGTTTCAAGTGCGCGTCTTACAATGTCTACACCTGATTTTTGATCTGCATTAGAAGTTTTTACTTTATCTAAAGATTTAGCAGCTTGTAATAATGATAAGCCGCCACCAGCAACTACGCCTTCTTCAACGGCTGCTCGAGTTGCATTTAATGCATCATCAACTCGGTCTTTTCTTTCTTTAACTTCTACTTCTGTAGCGCCACCAACTTTAATTACAGCTACACCACCGGCAAGCTTAGCAAGTCTTTCCTGTAACTTCTCTTTATCATAATCAGAAGTTGTTTCTTCAATTTGTTTTCGAATTTGTGAACATCTTCCTTGGATGTCAGCTTTTGTTCCAGCTCCATTAACAATGGTTGTATTTTCTTTATCAATACTGACACGTTTAGCACTTCCAAGATCATTTACTGTGACATTTTCAAGCTTAATGCCTAGATCTTCAGAAATCACTTGTCCTCCAGTTAATATAGATAAGTCTTCAAGCATTGCTTTTCTTCTATCTCCAAAACCAGGAGCTTTAACAGCAGCTATCTTTAAACCACCTCTTAATTTATTTACAACAAGTGTAGCTAATGCTTCTCCTTCTACATCTTCAGCAATAATAATTAGAGGTCTACCAGCTTGAACGACAGCTTCAAGCAAAGGAAGCATAGGCTGTAGGTTTGTTAATTTTTTTTCATGAAGCAAAATATATGCATTTTCAAGCTCTGCAGTCATTTTTTCTCCATTTGTAACAAAGTATGGAGATAGATATCCACGATCGAATTGCATACCTTCTACAACATCAAGTTCTGTTTCTAGTCCTTTAGCTTCTTCAACAGTAATTACACCTTCATTACCTACTTTATCCATTGCTTTTGCAATCATGTCACCAACTTCTGCTTCACCATTAGCAGAAATAGATCCAACTTGTGCAACTTCAGCGCTGGTTTTTACTTTCTTTGAAGAGTCTTTAATTGACTGACTTGCTACATCTATTGCTGACTCTAATCCTCTTCTTAGATCCATAGGGTTCATGCCAGCAGCAACAAACTTTAAACCTTCCGTTACTATTGCTCTAGTAAGAACAGTTGCTGTAGTTGTGCCATCGCCTGCAACATCGTTAGTTTTACTTGCAGCTTCTCTGACCATCTGAGCACCCATATTTTCAAATTTGTCTTTAAGTTCAATTTCTTTAGCAACTGTAACACCATCTTTAGTACTTTTTGGAGCACCAAATGATTTATCAATTACAACATTTCTTCCTTTAG
>CABWZX010000049.1 GCA_902510025.1 uncultured Pelagibacteraceae bacterium
CTGAAGGAGCTTATTCACAGTTTGAATTAGATTTCCATTACACTGATCTTCTACAAATGTCTGATAGGTTTGTTTTCTTACGAATCCTTTTAAAGGAAATTGCTAAAAAACATAACATGTTCATTACTTTTATGCCTAAACCAACAATTGGTGATTGGCGTTCGGGAGCACATATTAATTTCTCTCTTCAAAATATTGACAACCCAGGCGAGAATATTTTTCAAAATAAAGATAATGGAGAATGGTCAGATTTATCCCGTTTTGCTGTAGGAGGCTTGATTAGTCATGCTGAAGCATTAACAGCAATAACTTGCACTACTGTAAATTCCTACAATGGTTTAGTTCCTAAAGTTGGGGGATTTGAGGGAGGTACAGTTACTTGGGCGCCAACTAATATTACTTATGGTTATAATAATAGATCTGCTCAATTTCGATTACCTCAAAACAGATACTGTATTGAAAATCGTGCAGCTGATATGACTATGAATGTTTATTTAGCATTAGCTATGACTCTTTCATCAGTAGTTGAGGGAATTTCCAATAAAACTGATCCAGGCGAACCAACTGATCAAGATCTTTATGCAATGAATGAAGATGATCTTAAAAAATTTAAAATTAGGCGGTTGCCGAGAAATTTATTACAAGCAATTGAATCGCTTAAAAAAGATGAGTTAGCAGTAAAAGTCATGGGTCCAGTAATGCACAAATCATATCTTTCTTACAAGATTGATGAATGGGAACGTTATCACCAGGCTGTTACGGATTGGGAAGTGCAAGAATATCTTAGGTTGTACTAGATTAAGTGGAAGATTGTGAAATTTTTGAACTTGGAGAATTAAAACTTCTTTCAGGCGAGGTTCTTCAATCGGCTAAACTATCTTATAAAACATACGGGGCTCTTAATTCCAATGGTGACAACGTTGTTTTATTGCCTACATTCTATACAGGTACACATGTAAGAAATGAAGGTTTTTTTGGATCAGGTAGAGCTATTGATCCAAATAAACATTTTATTATATCGGTTAACATGTTTGGTAATGGTCTCTCTTCTTCACCCAACAACACACCTTCCCCCCAAAATGGTCCTCTTTTTCCTTTAATGTCACTTTGGGATAATGTTGCCTGCCAACACAAATTGTTAACAGAGCACTTAGGCGTGAAACAACTAGCTCTTGTTGTTGGTTGGTCAATGGCAGGTTGTCAAGCGTATCAATGGGCTGCACAATTTCCTGAAATGGTTAAAGCTATTTTGCCTTTTTGTTCTTCGGCTAAAACTTCACCTCATAATTTTGTTTTTCTTGAAGGCGTGAAAGCGGCTCTTTGTGCAGATCAAACCTGGAACAATGGAAATTATACATCACCACCCATCACCGGCCTTAAAGCTTTCGCCCGGGTCTATGCAGGGTGGGCATTTTCACAAACCTTTTATCGAGAGGGACTTTATAAAAAACTTGGATTTAAAACAGTTGAAGAATTATTTGTAGATTGGGAGAACGATCATGTAGAAAATTGGGATGCTAATAACCTTTTGGCTAAACTTGCAACATGGCAAGCCCACGACATCAGTCTGGGTTCACATTATAATGATGATATAAAGAATGCTCTAAAATCTATCCGTGCACGCACTATCATTATATCTTGCACTGAAGACCTTTATTTCCGCTATGAAGACAATGCTTTCGAAGCCGAATATATTTCAAATTCAAAGCTCATTCCTTATTCTTCGCCGCTAGGACATTGCGTTGCCAATCCAGGTAATGATTCTGAATTTGAATTATTATTAGATGAAAACATTCATGAACTATTACAATGAATGGAATTTAGACTTTTGAAATGTTAAAAAATCTATATATTTAATACTCTTATCAAACTGATCTGAGAAAAGTAACAGCACAATATTTTACAAAATTTATTAATATAGAATTATATGAATCAATCAAAAGACAAGTTTGCAGATAAAAAAGAAGGTGTGTTTTTCTTTAAGTCTTCCAGCCCTTATGAGTTCTACCATATTCTTAACGG